>CAZYBL010000107.1:0-4219 GCA_964645805.1 uncultured Candidatus Peribacteria bacterium
ACTGACGAATTCAACCAATTCACTCGTCGTCTCATTCGGCTTACCCGTATCAATCAAAACTGCATCTTTTAATAAATCATCGGGCAGTTCAATCGGTTTAAATCCATCTTCTTTACTAAAGAGTAGGGAAGTATTTTCCCAAATTACATTAAAATCGATCCCGCTATGGCCGGGATTTACTTTATCTTCAATTGCGAGTGCTTCGTTTCGGCAATTGTCACCTAATAAACATTTACTTACTGCAATTACTAATGATGTTGATGATCCCATGCCTTTTCCGAGTGGCAGCTCATTATTAATGGTCAGTCGACCTTGGAGAATTTTGCCTTTGAATCTCTCAATATAATTCAAAATATCTTTTAAATATGCATTCCAGTTTTCGTCGCCTTCAATTCCTATCCATTCGACATTAATTCCAGATAAATCACGATCTTCCCTACGGGCCCGTAGGGCTTCAAACTCAACTTCCATTTTTAGAGGTGAGGGGATTGCGATTCCAGGAAATCCGAAGACAACGGCATATTCGCCAGTTAGAATTATTTTGCCTGATGCTTGAGCAATGGATGTCATTAAGAGCAATAAAAGCAATAGAGGCAAAAAAAGAGATCAAGGTAATTATTACTCAATTGCCTTTATTACCTCAATTGCTTTTTTAAAAATTTATTCTCCAAAACGTCGGTTTCGGGCAAAAAAGTTATCAACTGAAGCTGCAAGATCATCCGTATTAAAATCCGGAAACAGTTTATCCACAAAATCCCATTCGGCATACGCAGCTTGCCACAAGAAAAAGTTAGAAGTCCGTTTTTCGCCGGATGTTCGGATGATCAGATCAATGTCGGGGAGTTCGGGGTGGTCAAGATAAAGGCGCAAATCCGGAAGTTGATTGGTTTTTGGTTTTTCGTTTTTGGTTTTTTGGTATTTATCGATTGATCGCAAAATCTCATCCTTCCCACCATAATCCACCGCCAAATTCAAGACACATTCGGCTTGGTCTTTGGCTTGCCCTGAACCCGATCCCACGAATGTGGGGAAGTGGTTTAGGGTCATTTCCTCAACTTCCTTAATAACTTCAGCAAGTGAAGGGGGAATGCGGTCTTTTCTTCCTGAATGCAAGAGCCTTGTTTTGTTTTTTACAAATTCTTCCTTCTCTTTTTTTAAATAATCCTCAAGCATGGTCATAAGCATCTCGATCTCCTTAGGGTCGCGCCTCCAGTTTTCGGTTGAGAAGCACCAAACGGTTAAAATTCCTATGCGAGGATCATCCCTGCACCACTCGGTCAAAGATCTAAAGTTTTCTATGGCTTGTTCATGTCCTTTCCAAGGATGCAGCTCATGTGACGCGGCCCAGCGACGATTTCCGTCTGGGATTATGCCTAAATGTATTGGGGCTAAAGTATTCACATTTTGTCAGGAAAAATTCTTTTTAGAGCAATTGGGAACCATGGTGTGTATTCTTCAGGTTTTCTTCTTACGTCATATATTACTTGCTCAACTCTTCTCCATTCGCATTCATCTATTTCATCTCTGTCAGGAAGCAATGCAAAATCGTCATCGGATGTAGATCCCGTGTAGAGCCAATCAAATTCGTGTTCGATATTATTTCCATCTCTTTTTTTATATACAATAGGCGAATGTACTTGGAGAATGACGGATTTATCATTAAAACAGGCGAATTCTTCGGGTAGCCTCGTTGTCGCGGCATCTTCAATGCCTCTTTTTGTACCAACATTTGGATGAGAACAGCATGTATTTGACCACAAATCTCCAAATATCTTGTGCTGAGCTCTTTTTTGTAGAAGCAATTCTTTGCCTTTTTTTCTAAAAATGAATATTGAAAACGCCAGATGAAGCTTTCCGGGAAACCTGTGAGCTTCCTCTAAAGGTGCTGTGCCAGTAATGTTCCCTTTTACATCACAAAGTAGTACTTCTCTCATGTAACAACTATCAACTATCAACAATCAACAATCAACTAAAAATCTATTATTCCAGTCCTTCGACTTCGCTAAGGACAAGTATTCCATTGTTCCAATATTCTGGTACTTCAATAAAGTAAATCAGGTTTGTTTTTAGCAAATGAGCGGTATAATCGGATCATATGGAAAACTACGCAGATATCCTCACAAAGAGCATCGGTCCAAATACTGTTTTGGACATGCTTATAGCGGTAGCTACTTTTATAGTAGTTTATATCGTATTGGCAATACTATGGAAGTTTTTACTCAAGCGGATTCGAGTTATAGCTAAGAAAACTAAACTAAAAGCAGATGATGTGGTGGTTGATGTCTTAGGTGGCATAGGAAGCCTGTTTTATATCGCAGTCGCATTATTTGTATCTGTCCAATCTCTTACGCTTTCACCTGCGATAAATACTGTAATAAAAGCTTTGTTCCTTCTCGCTATTGTTTCCGAAGCTATTAAACTTGCGGATAAAGTTATTCACTATTTCGTTTTGCAGGGGATGAAGGCGAAGCAAAAGGACATGACTGCTGCCGAGGAGAAAAAAGTTTCGGGGGTTTTCTCATTGTTTATCAGATTTGGGTTGTGGGCCTTAGGGCTTCTGTTGATTCTTTCCAACCTGGGCTTTGATGTAACTTCCTTAATCGCGGGCTTAGGTATTGGAGGTTTGGCTATATCACTCGCATTGCAGAATGTACTTGGTGATATGTTCAGTTCTCTTTCTATTGCAGTTGATAAACCGTTCCAGGAGGGGGACTTTATAGTTGTTGGGGAAAACAAGGGTACGGTTAAACAGATTGGAATCAAAACAACTCGCCTTGTTGCGTTGGAGGGTGAGGAGATTGTCATTTCAAATACCGAGCTTACTACTGCGCGCGTTCAGAACTATCGTAAGCTAGAGAAGAGGAGAGTTGTGTTTACAGTTGGTGTTGAGTATGGGACTCCGCTAGAGAAGCTTAAAAATATTCCACAAATGATTACTAACATTATTAATGCGGAAGACAAAACGGAAGTCGATAGGATTCACTTTATGGCATTTGGAGATTCAAGTTTGAATTTCGAAGTCGTGTATTTCATTAGCTCTAAGGAATATATTGATTATGCAGACGCTCAGCAGCATATTAATCTGAAAATTGTTGAGAAGTTCGAAGAAGAGGGGATAGAGATGGCGTTCCCGACTAGGACGGTGCATTTGGTTAAATAGGTTGATAGGTTAGGAGGTTTGGAGGTTATGAGGTTAATAAGTTCAATGTGTTTACTTGATTGCTTCACCAATGGCATCACAATATATGTACTCGTGGCGGTCAGGATTCTTTTGTTTAATAAGTAATCTTTCCTTCTTACTCAATTTTTGCCATATACGTCTATAGTGTCGATGAAGACAACGTTCTTTTGCTTCTTTAAGTTCTTCCTCGAGCAAATCACCGTCTTCACAGGCAAGTTTTTTTAGGCGATTTTTAAAAGCCAATGGAATTGTTACTTTTTCAAGACAACTTATCATGGATTAAGAAAGATACACTTAGAAATTAGAGTGATCAACCACAGGGTATTGAGCAAGATGGTTTTCTATTGTGAATGGAGTAAAACACAAACAAAGTTGTCTTGCATAGCAAAACCGAGCACCACGAGGGTGCCCGGTTTCTTTGACGCGACGATTGGGCTGATTGACCTAGCTCTGGTCGCCCATCTGATCCTCGAAGGATCCCTCGGCAACTGGATTGCAGAGTTCCGTCGAGATGAACTTGCCGGCGTCGTCCGCGACGAAGTCCAGATCCCAGTCCGCATCTTCCGCCTCTCCGACGAGAGGTGCAGTAAGCGTTCCCTGGATTCTGCAGTAGCGTTCTTGGTATCCGACCTCGTACATCAACTTGGCGTATCTGTCCAAGTTAAGGCCGCCGCGCCCGAGTCTGGTAAACTGCATCGGCCGTTTTTTCCAGTCCGGCTGCATGCAGGACAGGTTCATGCCAGGCATGATAACCATGTCCTTCACGTGGCACCCAGTAATGTGTGGGCCAACCTTGCGGAAACGAGTCTCGAAGTCTTCGCCTTCCCAGGTGTGACTGCCGTCGGCGTTAACTCCAAGCGCTTCGTTTTCGTTCAGTAACCCAAAGAGCCGGAGCCAGTCGTCGGCACAGAGCGCACCGGTGCCCCGGTGAATCTCGTGACCCAGGTACTGATTGGCTCCCTCGGCGTGTTTGACCAAAGGCAGAGCCTTAGAAACCAGACGCGCGTCGCCTTCGGCGATCAGATCGTAGCTGCCGTC
>CAZYBL010000108.1:0-214 GCA_964645805.1 uncultured Candidatus Peribacteria bacterium
GAAATGGAGACGACGTATGCGCCGGAGAGGCCGGAGAGAGTTTTTTGCGAGGAGTGTTATTTGAAGGAGGTATACTAATAGGGATTAGGTTATAGGGATTAGCTGCAGGGCTGTGTTAAATTTGTTCATAATCAAAGAACACCCTGCTACTGCCCTGCAGCTAGCCCCTAATCCCTAGAACCTGTAGTCTAACCAGCCCAAGCGCCCCGGGGCC
>CAZYBL010000108.1:224-4154 GCA_964645805.1 uncultured Candidatus Peribacteria bacterium
AATGCTCACAGGCCTTCGAAATAACAGACGGCGATCTGCAAATGCTCGATCAGTTAAGCCACACAATTGGTGGAATCAAATTAGATCTTCCTCCTCCAACCCATTGCCCGGATTGCCGATCACAACGCCGCATGTCGCACGTAAACCAGCTTAATTTATACGAGCGTAAATGTGATCTAATGGGCGAAAATATACTCTCTAATATTCGACCCGACTCCCCGTATAAAGTTTACAAGCAGGAAGACTGGTACAGCGATAAGTGGGATGCTTTGGATTACGGCCAGGAATTTGACTTTAATCGGCCGTTTTTTGAACAATGGCAGGAAGTTCTTATCAAAACCCCTCGTCCAAATTTATTTACCGGTTATCAATACGATGAAAATTGCGATTACACCAATCATGCCGGAAAAAATAAGAACTGTTATCTGATTTTTGATTCTGATGAAAACAGGGACTGCTACTACAGTTACAGTTTGAATCAGTGTGAGAACTGCGTGGATTGTTTCCGAACTCGTAAGTCTGAGCTTTGTTATGGGTGTGTAGATTCAGTTAAGTGTTATGGGGGTGCATATCTGCAGGATTGTGACCACTGTTCCGATTCCATGTTTTTAAAGAACTGCACTGGATGCAAGCATTGTCTGATGTGCAGTAATTTGAAGAACAAAGAGTATCACGTAGAAAACAAGCAAGTCAGCAAAGAAGAATTTGATAAATTCCGTGCAATGCTCGGTTCTTATTCTGTTCTGCTAAATGCAAAACAGAGATTCGACAAACTTAAACTCGAATATCCACAGAAATACATGCATGGCATCCAAAACGAGAATGTTACCGGAGATTATTTGGTGAATTGCAGAAATGCTCACCGGTGCTTTGACTCGGAAGACCTGTGGGATTGCAGACATGTGACCCAGGGATTTATGCCACTTAAGAATTGTATGGATATTCACGAATGCGGAGATGGCGAGCGGCTTTATGAAAGCTCAGTTGCCGGTTACGGAATACACAGTTGCCTATTTAGCAATCATACACTGGCAAACATGAATGACATGATCTACTGCACACTATGTAATCACTCTAAGCATTGTTTTGGATGTGTGGGAGTGCAGCGAAAAGAATACTGCATTCTAAACAAGCAATATACGAAGGCAGAATATGAGAATCTGATTCCAAAGATTATTGAGCATATGCGCAAGACCAAAGAATGGGGCGAGTTTTTCCCGACATCGGTATCTACATACGGATATAACGAATCACTCGCGCAGGATTACTATCCACTGACTAAAAAGGGAGCTCTGTCGCGCGGATGGAAGTGGGTAGATGATTTGGAGAAAAAGAAACCCTCTGTGCCGCATGTAGAACTTCCCGACAGCATAGATGATGTGACAAAAGATATCTTCGATAAGATTCTTACATGCGAGGAAACCGGCAGGCAATATAAGATCATTCCCCAGGAACTTAAATTTTATAAACAGCTACATGTGCCTCTGCCGCGAATTGATTTTTTTGAGCGCTATAAAAAACACCTAGCAATGCGAAACCCGCGTATTCTGTATGATCGCAAATGTGATAAATGCGGTGTAGATATTCAGACAAGTTATGTTACAACAAGACCGGAAAAGATATACTGCGAACCTTGTTATCAGCAATCGCTTGAATAATGCAGAATACCTGCACCATCTGCAGCTCCCCCTTCGAAGTTTCTGATGAAGAAATAGCTTTTCTAGACAGAATTTCGCCAACTTACGCAGGAAAGAAGCTTTCCGTCCCGCCGCCAACGATGTGCTTTGATTGCCGTCTACAACGCAGGCTTGCTTTTTACAACAGCCGAGCTCTTTACAAAAGAAAGTGCGACTTCTCCGGTAAAGAGATTGTATCTAACTACAAACCCGATGCGCCTTTTGTAATTTACGACAAAGGCATCTGGTTCTCGGATAAACACAACGCACTTGATTACGGTCGCGACTTTGATTTTAACCGTCCGTTTTTTGAACAATTCAGGGAACTTATGAAAACGGTTCCACTCCTGTCAATTGCGGTCATTGGAAAAGAGAATATTAATAGCGATTATACTAACGATAACTGGAAGCTTAAAAACTGTTATCTGGTTTTTGACGGAGAACAAGCTGAAGATGCTTATTACGGACACACATTTGTAGGACTTAAATCATGCATCGACTTTCTTGCAATAGAAAGATCCGAACTCTGTTATGAATGTATTCATTGTTACAACTGTTACAACACAAAGTTCAGCAGGTACTGCCATAACTGCCAGGACTCATGGTTTTTGCGTGACTGCATTGGATGCAAGAAATGTTTTGGATGCGCGAATCTTCATAAGCAGGAGTACCACATTTTCAATAAACCATATTCGAAAGAAGAATATGAAGAATTTATAAACCAATTCGAATCCGGCAAATATTCAGTGATTGAGGATATGAAGAAAAAGGCAAAAGAATTCTTCATCCAAAAGCCAGTTAAAGCAACCAGAGGCGTGCAGAATATAGAATCAACCGGAGACAATCTAAACCACAGCAAAAACGCTCAGCATTGCTTTGACTGTAATGAAATGCATGACTGCACTTACTGCACAGATTGCCTGATGGGAGCTAAAGATTGCTGGGATATTCATGTGTGGGGAAGCGGAATGGAGCTTTGTTATAACTCGTGCGTGATTGGATCTAACATCCGCAATGTGATTTCCGGTTATTACGTAACACGCGGCGCTGACCATATTTATTACTCTCTTTGGTGCGGAAGAACATCAGCACATTTGCTTGGTTGCGTTGGAGTAGAACACACAAAATACTGCATATTCAATAAACAATACTCAGAAGAGGAATATGAAGCTCTCGTCGCGAGAATTATTGAGCATATGCAAAGCACGGGAGAGTGGGGACAGTTTTTCCCACCGGAAATTTCTATGTTCGGTTACAACGAAACAATGGCACAAAGTTTCTTCCCGCTGGAAAGAGATGAGGCAATTGAAAAAAGCTTCCAATGGAACGACTATGATCCTCCGGTTGAAGCAGAAAAAACTATTCCTGCTGAGCAATTACCTGATGACATTAGTGATATCCCCAATGACATTCTGAATTGGGCATTAGTATGCACAGAAACAGGAAGGCCCTATAGGCTCATTGGCCAGGAACTAATTTTTTACAGAAACCAAAAGCTCCCCGTTCCACGCAAACATCCTGACCAACGTCATTACGATCGGTTTGAATATAAGAATCCTTATAAGCTATGGCAAAGGACTTGCGCTAAGTGCGAGGCTAAAATTGAGACAGCTTATTCCCCCGAAAGACCTGAGATTGTGTATTGTGAGAAGTGCTATCATAAGGAAGTATATGGCTGATTGCGCACAATGCGGCACAAGCTTTGAGATTACGGACTCTGATCTCTCTCTTTACAACAAAATATCCGCTTCAGCTCCCGAACTTTCTTCAATAGATCCTCCTAAGACTTGCCCTGACTGTAGGCAACAGCGCAGGCTCGCGAGAAGAAACGAGAGGACGTATTACAAGAGAGAATGTGATCTATGCAAAAAGAAAATGCTCTCTATGTATCCGGAGGAAGTTGATTTTCCCGTGTATTGTTCGGATTGCTGGTGGAGTGATAAGTGGGATCCTATGTCCTTTGCTAAAGATCTGGATTTATCCGGATCTTTTCTGGAGCAATTTTTGGAGCTTCAAAATTCTGTTCCGCGCTTAGCATTATTTGGTAAGAATAATCAAAATAGTGAATACACAAATCATTCTGAGAATTGTAAGAACTGTTACTTATGTGTAGACACGGTTGGCGAGGATGTTTTTTATTCCAAATGGATGATCAAATGCCAGGATTGCTCTGATTGTTATCAATTGGAGAACTCTTCTTTGTGTTACGAATCACAATACACCGTTAATTTGCACAGTAGTGTGTATGCGATAC
>CAZYBL010000109.1:0-2343 GCA_964645805.1 uncultured Candidatus Peribacteria bacterium
AGCAAGGCAAAAAAAGGAGATGGGGCTTAATCTATCAAAAGAAGAACTTGAAAAAGCTGTGAATTTTAAATTGAAATATCCGGAAGATAAGGAGGGATTTGAGACATTTTTTGCCCTGGAAAAACAGTCCGGAGACCCCGATCTTGCAACCGAGTTTCTATATGCAGATAAAGTAATTGTCCATAAGAATGGAAAAGTGGAAGTCCATAAGGAAGGTGAAATTGCATTTTTAGAAAGGAGCGGAAACAAAGTATCCGTGTACATAATCGACTCGGAGCAAAACAAGTATCCGGTTGAGATGACAAGTCCGAATGCGATAGGTTGGGACAGGGCGGTCGGTGCAAAGCTGGTCCACGAACTCAGTGCGGAGATGTTCAAGAATAATCCTAAACTTATGGATAAGAGTATGCGAAACGTAAATGATGAGTTCTTTATTGATGATTATGAAAAGCAATACACAGCGGAAACTATCGGCATATTTTACGGTGTGAAGGGATATCCGATAAATGTTGAGGGTGCCAGTGATAGTCGATTAACGGATGAATTACAGATTGTAAACAAGTCGGGGGAACCCACGGAATATGCGGATTTGGGATTTAAATGGATAAGAACCAAAGCCCCTTCTTTGGAAAGGATACAGGGTTTGCGCGATGAACTGGAATCGGATGATCTTCCTACGCTTTTCAGAATGTGGAAAGAACTCGACACAAAAGAGATGTATTCACTGGATGAGATTCGAGAATACAAGAAAGAAAATACAGAAGAACAGAGTTAGTTTTTGCCTACTTATGCCCGTGACCCCAAAGTGAATAAGCTGGTGTCGTGATCACAGCAGTAGAGAATCTATGAATGTGCTGCATATTCCAAACAGCGACAGATAGAGGCATGGGTCTTACGGGACTAAGCCTAAAGTGCATACCACCGCGAGGTGCGATAATTGCATTGATATTATTATTATCAGATTCGGTTCTCTCAGAATAAAGCCTCATGGAAGAATTTTCATGAAGTGTAGATACTATCTTGTGGCTTGCAGAATTTGGATTATTTTTCCATTCATCTTTAACCTTTTTTCTCTCTTCCATTGTTGTTGCAGGAATCAAATCGAATTTTCCCTGCAACCATGCATCACACACGTCCTCAAAAGGGATACTTGGCCTAATCACCTCATCAACTTTAGATTTGACTTTTGCCAATTCTCTATCGCAAGCAGCTTCGATACGAGTTGCCAGATTGTTAGCATCTGTTTCGTTAATTTCTCTAAGTTCTCTGGCTTTCTTATATCCTTTTCTGATTTTTCCGACAAATCTTTCAAGTGCTTCAATATCTTCTGCTGTAAAGTTTTCTGGAGATAAATTTGATATCCCCAGTTTCTCATTTATATACATAAATATCCTACCAAGTTCTCGATCTGTAGCTAAAATGTCAGATGTAGCCTGCTTGCCTTCGACTTCATGAATATTTCTTCCAATAATAAGAAGAGTATCTGCTTTTCTCTCTTTACATTTATCTAATTTAGCCAACTCACTCTCGGGAATCCTGCCAAATTCATCTTTGCTAACAGGTATTACTTCTCCACCTCTTAGCCAATAACCATCAGGCAGCTTATCCAGTATCTCATTTGCTTCCAATCCTTTTACATTTTCTGACGCAAGTAATTGCTTAATCGGGCTGGCGGCAACTGCTGAACCCAGGCCAAGAACAAACGATTTTCTCAAAAAATCCCTGCGATCAATGCCACTATGTGTTTCAAAATCACTTCTTAATGTCTCCGACATGCTGTGATTATAGTGTGTTAAGCCTACTTGTCAATGCCACGAAATCGGTATTTTATGGTAAAATATTAAGCGAATGGACACATACGACTCAGTTTTCGCGAATTGCCTTGGAAACGAAGAGGATGAGGAACAACCTCTTATTATTAGCGAGCCCAAAAAAGTTTCATCTGCTGAATTCGGGTATGAAATATTCAAGAAGGGCAAACCAGTAAAAATAATCGTCTTGCTCAGACATTTTGGTTTTAATCCGTCAGACGCAGATGAGATAGTCACACGACTTTTAAACGACGATCATAGTCCGCTTTGCAGGGACGCTGATTGTCTTGATCTTACACGCAAAGGTAAGCGCTTATATCAAAACATGCAAACAGCTTATAACGAATCAAACGGTAAAATGGATAGGTACGTTAAGATTTTTCTAATCGGTCTTCTGGAAACAGTCAGAAAAATCAATAAAAGCAAACGGTTCAGTTACCTGGAATTTTTTGTAAGAGTGGGCAGGTCATTTCTGGAAGAAGAGGATAGGCTGCCTTTTGAGGCAGCCATTGCCCGCATAATAGAAGATGAC
>CAZYBL010000109.1:2379-4122 GCA_964645805.1 uncultured Candidatus Peribacteria bacterium
AATACCACTCCTGTGCACCCTGTCAATCCCGAGATTTCAACTTCATATTAAGCAAAAAGCGGTTTTACGCTATAATTAATACAGAATGAGCTTAAAACAAAACCCAAATGTCAGCCTCTTTAACAGAGAATATGAAAGCTTCATGGGGCTTCTGACACAACGCGGCGGTTCATTGAAGATAGTCGAAGAATATAGTCTGCAAAAAATAGCGGAGATGTGTATCAAAGCCTTTCTATACACATGCAGATTCGCTCGTGACGGAGAGATCGCCCTTACGCAGCTTGATACATTCGTCTGGCTTTTTGCTCAATATCTTTCAGACCCAGATGCGGAAGAATTTAGAAGTAAACTCGGCGAGCTTATTGATGTCGGAGAATATGATGTTAGCAGGGAGATTCGGGAAGAGGCGCCTAGAGCCATAAGCAGAGAGGAATACTTTGATCTCAAACTTCATGCTCTTTTTCATCGTACATGGCACCCCGACAGAAGCCTTGTAAAAGAATTGAAAAGACAAAGTTATGAATCATTAAGCCCCGAGGAGGTTCAGGAGATTCGCAAGGAGGTTGATGCTATCGAATCCAAATACAAATAGTTTTCATGAAAAAGGACTCTAAAACCGAAGGCGAAACAATTGAGCAACCATCCATGGAAAAAGTGTGTTACTTGCTATATAAAAATGGAGGAAAAATGGATTCAGCTGAGTTCGGCAAGGGTCTCGGTCTTCCACCTGAGATTGTTTTGGGCTACATGAATATAATGGCAGATTTGAATAAATATCCGATAGAAACGGATGAGGATGAGGAAACAATATCTTTATCTCCAGACGGGGAACGCATATACCGTATTGCCGAGCTTCTGGTCGACAGATTCAGAGATGATTATGACAAGCTCGCCGATGCTGCCATGCGGTTTATGATCTGCGGTGCCCTATCGGATAAGGATAGAAGGCAAAAAGGTTGGGATATAGATAATTACGGAGCTTACAGTATAAATACCATAGGTGTTTTTCTGGGGGAGAAAGAAAAGCCTAAATATATAGAAGCGTTCGGTGAAAAGTGGAGCATGCTTAATGCGATCTATAATCACATCAATCCCGACGGATGGAATAAGTTCATCGAGGAGAAAAAGAAGAAATCAAAGTAGATTATTTCTTTAGATTCGTGAGCAGAAAACCCGAGAATTTGCTTACGCAATCCAATTTAAAGAGATAAAGTATTGCCCATGTCTCTTGCTACTGCATCAAAAATCGTTGGCTTAGAGGAGCTTAAGGACATATTAAGCTCGCTGAAAAACGAAGGAAAAAACATTGTTCATTGCCATGGAGTTTTTGATCTTCTGCATCCTGGACATATAAAACATTTCGAAGCTGCCAAGAGAGAGGGGGATATTTTGGTTGTTACAATCACTCCTGATCATCTGGTTAACAAAGGACCGGGCAGACCGATATTCAAACAGCAGATTAGAGCGGAGACATTAGCTTCATTGAACTCAGTTGATTTTGTAGCAATCAACCAATGGCCCACTGCAGTCGAAGTTATAAAAATGCTAAGACCTAATGTTTATGCAAAGGGGAGTGATTACAAAAATGCAGATGATGATTTGACGGGGAAGATACGTGATGAACAAAATGCAATTGAAGAGGAACTTGTTTTTGTAATTGCCCAAAGTGTTTCCTTGTCTGTGATTTTAGAAGATAACCATTCTGTAGATGCCGATTCTCTTATGGAGCTTGAAATTTTAAAA
>CAZYBL010000110.1:0-4092 GCA_964645805.1 uncultured Candidatus Peribacteria bacterium
GACTTACTCCTAAAAATAATTTGCCTTTTGCGGAAACCAAAGCACACCCAACATCACCGATGGTGCAATCATTTTTGATTAGCCTCGAATTGATTACAGATTTTGCTTTTTCGATTAGTTCTTTGTTGGAGGGGGTGGGCATGGGGGGATGGTACATTCCTGTCTCAAAACTCTCAATATATTGATTGACAATGTGTTACGAGTTTGTTACACTATTTACGATGCCAAAAAAGAGGTCAAAAATAAAACGGGTTAATCTGTCACTCAAGCCCAATGTAGTGTATCTGGTTCAGATGCTTGCGAACAGAGATGATGTATCACTCACAACAAAAGCCGCTGAGCTTCTTGAACAAGGTATTGAAGTGGAAGAGGATATGATGCTTGTAGAAATTGCGGAACAGAGACTAAAAGAGATTGAAGATGGGAAGGTAAAGGCGATATCTTTATCGGATTTTAAGAAACAATTGAAAAAGGAAAGAAAGAAAAGCTGACTTATGTATAAAGTTGTTTTGCATCAAAAGGTCAAATCTGATTTCCGGAAGGTAAGTGCTGAAATGCAAGACAGAGCGTTGAGAATGATTGAAGAAAAACTTCAAAATTATCCGGAAAAATATGGTAAGCCCCTCAGGCACACCCTTAAAAATCTTCGCTCGTTACGATTGGGTGATTACCGAATTGTATACACTATTAAAAAAAACATATTGATTGTGTTGGTTTTAACAGTCGGGAAGAGAGATAGGGTTTATAAAGAGGCGGAGAGGAGGATTTGAGGTGGCGGGGCAGAGTGGTTGTTTTCTGAACTATGGGAAGTGTTCACTAATTTGAAGAATGCTGATTTGGGAAGGCTGCAATTAACATGTGCGTGGAGATGGACGCATATTCATCCTCTTGGTACTATTTCTTGGTTCCTGCTTGCAGAGCCATGTCATCTCTCAATTTCGATGCCACAGAAACAACCGGCAAGAAGCCCGACATTCCGGCAGGAGTAAAAGTTGGTGATTTTCTCGTAGCAAGGTACCTCACATCAGAGTGGTCGCGATTTTTCCCTTGGGAAGACTGGGACCATGCGGCACTTGTAACAAGAGTGAAACCTCTTACAATTGTCGAATCCAGTGGCATTATTCTTCAAAGAAAAGATAAGAGAAGCAAAAAAGAAGAAATACGAGAAGGGGTTGTGGAGTATGAATTCTCAAAGCCTCGTATAGTACAAAACCTTGACGGATCGAAAAATGCCGACGGGAATTTGTGGCTCAAGAGTGATTTGGTGGAAATTTTGTGGCTTCGGCCCGTGTTCCCGAATCCTTTGCGGGAAATGGATCATTGGAAGAAGTCGTGGAAAAAAAGAAGACATATTACAGAGGCTGAGGCACGAAAACGAGCTGTCGCTATTGCACGCAGCCAAGTGGGAGAACCCTTCAATATTAGCATTAAAGCGCACAAGTGGAACACAAAGATATGGTATTGTTCACTGCTCATATTCAAATCATATTCGCGCACTGTTACGAATATGCGATTGGAGAACTATAAGCCAGCTGCAGGATGGTATGTAGTACCCGAAGACTTGGTAAAAAGCAAAAGAAGTACAATCTATCATCGCTGGTTCAATCAACAGCCTTCCTCAACATCCACATGATTGGAATGGACCAATCCACACTTGCAGGCATGTGGAAAATTAACAGAGTACTCTTGTATGCCTTCGTTATCGTAGGCATGACATTCTGCTCGTACCTTTTCATTCCTATTGGTAACGGTTCTTGGGGTGGTGTTCTGTGGTTCTTCAGTGAGCCTTTCTTGATCTTTTTGGCAGGATTGCTAGTGGTGAAAGTTATACCACGAAAAATCTACAATAGTGTGCTCTTTCTTTTACTGCTATTCATGGTTGGCTATTGCCTGTTTTGGCTCTACGTATTCACTCTTGTTTGGTACACAGGACTGCCACCCTGGAAGGTCGGTGCAAGTCCTTGGATGTGAATTGCTCAAAACATCAAAAGTTGGTCCTCTGCTTCTGAGGGGTGGCGGTGTTGAGGAGACAATCTTAGAACTAGTATCACTTAATAGTACCTTACTTGCAGAATCTCATATGTATTTTCCAATATATAATTGCTTTACTGCCAATGGATAAGTAATATTATCGGCACAGTAACTATGGCAATACAAGTAAATAAGGACGGCGAAAAAATTGTACTTACTCTTGATAATGGACACAAAGAAGCCCTAGATAAAATAGTAAAAGACTTTGATATTCTTAATGAAGAAAAGGCAATAGGTTTCATGTTATCAGTACTTACTGAAGCCGATGGACAACCAATAACAATTGATGGCTCAAAATATTCGCCTTCAGATTCTATAAAAAATCCCCCTGAGCAACCGCATGCCGAAACCTCAAGATCAGCAGAATGATTTTCGGCCAGAAGATTACACATCAAGAGTCGAAAGTCTCGAGGCTTTCAAGGATAGTTTCGAGGGAGTACACTTCTATGAAAAAGTCGCTGATGCTTTATCTAAGTCCAAGGATGTTGAAAGGGAGGTAAAGAAAATAGCCTGGGAAACAATTAAATCAAAAATTGTATGGTTGATATTAGGAGGTCTCGCAATAATATTTACAGATTTAATCTTAAAAGCAATACCAGCATTGATCTCACGACTTTCTTGAAACAGAGCGACTCTTCCATCTAGCCACAAGAGCAACCAGCGCAAGTATATTCTCCCCATACTCCCTTGCCTTTTCAGACGTTAATTCTTCACCCATTTCCTGTTTCCATAATCCTTGGAATGCCTTGATGTCGTCGTCAGTTAAAGTCATAACAAATTGACAAGTATACTATACATAGTATAGTATCTAGTTATGAGGAAGTTACCGATCGTGATAATTTTTGCCACCTTTTTACTTAGCGCCTGTACAGTCGCACAAGACGATTTAGAGGACTTAAAAGACCGAATTGAGACTCTTGAGCAAGAAAATGCTGAATTAAAGCAAACGGAAACTGGTTCCATAGAGGAAGAAGATGAGGAACCTGAGCCAAAGGCAATCCCTGTACCAAATGCAGAGCCTAAAGCAATTACAACGCCTGCACCAAAACCATCTCCTAAACCTTCTGTAAGAAATTGTGAGGATTCTGATTGGTATTGTGATCCTTGGGGAAGTTGTATCGGAGGCAAACAAGTGAGAGGCTGTAGACTAACTGCGAATTGTGAAGGTGGGTTCGAAGCTATAACTGAACAAGGCTGTGTGATTAAAGTAGAAAAACCAAAAGCGCCAAAATGCACAGCTAGTGATTGGCGATGCATACCATTTTCATCTTGCGACAATGGAGTTCAGGAACGCACATGCAAGTTAATAACGAAATGTGTTGGGGGGGCAGAAATTAAACCTGCCACGAAACAAGCTTGCATAAATTTACCTGACCCAAATTTAAATAAGATTCTTGAGTTCACCCAAGAAACATCTGATCAAGTTGGAAAATTGATAGAAATAACAAAGGTATATGATCCACCCGAAAAATTGCGCTTAGCCCTTATTTTAGACGATATGAATAAAAGTCTAGGCGAGCTTATTAAATACACTGAAATTGCGTCAAAAAGGAGTCTTACAATTGCAGAAAATAACGAAGTATTGAGCTTAATGCAAAATGTAAATAATAAATCAGAAGAGTATACAGATGTTCAGCAAGATATCCTGGTTAATCAAATGCAAGCACCACAAATAAATATCTATGTCCCAAGTCAACCTTCATATTCTCAGCCATCCAGCTCAAAAGGTTTAACTTGTGAAGATTACAAAAGTGTGCGAACAGCCGAATGCGCTTTGGGAAGAAGTGTATGTAATCTAAATAGGGAGCTTTATGAATTAGGTTGTAGATCACTACAAGAATATTGTGAAAAAGAAGAAATATCCGCAGCACTTTACGGTGGGACGTTACCAAAAGAGTGCCAATAGTTCATTGGCACCCTTTTTAGTGTTATAAAATCAATTATTTAATAAACAGAGAATAACAAGTAAAAACAAAGAAGCTCCTTTTTATAAGGCGTAAAAATTACTCATTAACAATGAAATAACAAAAAAATACACAACAAAATCAGAAAAAGGGGACC
>CAZYBL010000111.1:0-4070 GCA_964645805.1 uncultured Candidatus Peribacteria bacterium
TTGCTATCACAGTACTTAGAGCGGACAAATATGCAGTGATGGGGATGTGCCCGTTCATAGCACCTTCTTCATTTAGCTTTAGAAGTTCTTCGGAAATTGTTCTATTCACAGTCAAACAAGGTAATCCAATCTCTTCAACAAGCTCAGTGATAAGTGGATGATCTCCCATACGTAAAAGCGTGATGTCCCAGCCGGCTTTTCTTAGAATCTCAATCGTTACAATCGAATCTTTGCCGCCGCCAATTGGAACAAGTATTTTTTTTGGATCAAAGGGTCGCTCTTTTTCTTCGGAAGCTTGCTCAGGCTCTCCTTCGGGGAACTTAATAAGTTCAGTAGGGTCCAAATCATTCTTGTAAAAGAATTCAAGTAGACCTTTTTCGAATGTTTCTCCCCAAAAAGCAGTTTGAGTTGAATCCAGGCTCCCTGAGTTTATGACAATATTCTTTGGGCAGCATGTTTTAAAGTAACTTGTGCCTCCAATCAGGTGCAAAGTAAAAAGCGCTCGGTTAAGAATATATTCGGGAACTTCCTGATATTCAAAACCGCCAGGAAGACGGATTACTTCTAGAAATCTAATATCTTCGTCCGAAGGTTCATCCGGATTATTAGTCAACTTATACATCAGCTCAAAAATCTTTTCCTTCTGGTCGAACTTGAATGCATCGAAGATGAAGGTGGAGAAGTTTTTCATTGCTTGTATATATTCATTGACTATTGGCACAAAATCAATATCATATGTTCTGTGATACACCTACCTTTCTCCATCTGTAGCTATGGATTCCCGTTTATTGCGGAGAAGGGGGTGTTTTGCATATAACAGAAATCCCTTTCTCCACGTAAATTCTTTATTTAATTACATTATTTTATTATGTGTATTATTAATGATATTTATCGTGAAAAGCGTCTGGTTAATTTCTGGCAACCCTCGATGGGTCCTGATCCAGTTTACTGTTCTCCCACTCAAAAAGAGTTAAAAGCAATGAAGAAAAAATCTGGGAAGGAACAAGAACAAAGGAGAAACGATGAAGATTCTTTATTATTAGAACTGCCGGATGGAAAATTATTGCTTGACAATATTGAGTCAGTGAGAGAATTGGTTGCAGAAATCGAAATGCGATTAAAAGCATCCAAAAATGAATTATCTGTATTAGAGAGATTAAGAAGGTCTCTGGTAGAACTTATTAAGAAGAAAGTTGAAATTAAGGCCGAGATTGAGGAGGTGCTAAATGCCCTTAGGGGGATGCAGGAATAATAACCAGCAAAACAGCAGCGACAGGTGTTGCTGCTGTTTTTGTTTAAGAAGGATAAGTGGCCTGTCGAATCGAATGGTGCCGGAGGAGGGAATCGAACCCTCAAGTACTTGCGTACACACGATTTTGAGTCGTGCGCGTCTACCAATTCCGCCACTCCGGCAATAAAGAAATACTATCAGAGAATGAACAATTGATTGAGACATTCATCCAGCACCCGAAGTGGTGCTGGGCCGCCACTCCGGCTCATGTGAGTAGTATATCAAATGCCTCTTGTCTGAACCACAGATTACGCAGATTACACGGATTACACGGATTTTTTGCACAGAGCTTTATATAAGATATCTGTGAAATCCGTGCCATCCGTGCTATCCGTGGTTCAGACAAGTGTATGTACAATGTACATACATCACGAAGCGGAGATTCATGAATCTCCGCTGCGGAGCATTTTTATTACTTCCTCATCCCCAACTTCACTAAATTCCTTATAGAATTGTCCAACTGCATAAAAATCATCAGGAGTTTCTAGTATTTCACTCTCGTCTGCTTTTTCTTTGATTTTATTTGCGGTGTTAGCGGGGCACACGGGTAGTGCAACAATGATTTTTGTAGCTCCTGCTTCTTTAATATCATCAATAGCTACAAAGAGAGTTGATCCCGTAGCAGCACCATCATCAGTTAGGATCACAGTTTTGTCTTTAAGATCAGGTCTTGCTTTGACCATGTATGTTTCCTTCCTTCGTTCAAGCTCAATCTGCTCCTCTTCGATTACTTCCTCCAGTTCATCCCAATCAACAGAGTGCATTTGCATGGCCTGGTCGTCCAGAAAGGTGGCCCCACCTTCGGCAATTGCTCCAACGGCGAATTCACGGTGCTGAGGATGGCCGAGTTTTCTAACAATATAAGGGAACATTGGAAGCTCCAAAGCCTTGCTGAGCGCTGCACCGACCACAATTCCACCTCTAACAAGTGCAAGAATAAGCGTATCTTCTGCTTTTTTATAAGCTGAGAGCCTATTGCCAAGCAATTTGCCGGCTTCTTCTCGATTGGTGAAAGGGAGGGGAGTCACAACTGCATTATACGCATATTTTGTTAAAAAAATCACAGTTGAACTGTAAGTTATAAGGTATATTCTGAATACGAAGAAATTTTCAATTATCAATTTTCAATTTTCAATTCGTTTTATGCCAACAGCTTCCACTCCCTACACTCGTTTCCAGACAACTCTGAACAAAGTCCTGCCCAAACTCGATATGTCCGAGGAGGAATGTAGGTTTTTCCTAAATCCGCAATTCATTCACAAGAAAGAAGTTGCAATCAAAAAGGATGATGGGACGACTGCGTCTTATCCCGCGTTCAGAGTACAGTTTAATAATGCGCGTGGACCATTTAAAGGAGGAATCAGGTTTCATCCAGAAGCAGATGAGGAGGAAGTGAAAGCTTTAGCAGCTCTGATGTCGATAAAAACCGCGGTTGTAAACATTCCATTTGGTGGAGGGAAGGGAGGAGTTCAGTTAGATCCTAAGGTTCTAAGCTCAAAAGAACTCGAAGCAGTTTCGCGAGCATACATCAGGGCATTCAAAGACTTCATAGGTTCAGACATCGACTGTCCTGCGCCAGATGTAAATACAAATCCTGCAATTATGGCCTGGATGAGGGATGAGTATGAGAAAGAAACAAAAACTTTCGCTCCGTCAGTTATAACCGGCAAACCAATGTCGTTTGGAGGTTCGGTCGGACGAGATACTGCAACTGCCAGAGGAGGCTTCTTTATCATCGAAGAGTTGATCGAACGAACAGCGATGGATCCGGATGAACTTAAGGTCGTGATCCAGGGTTTTGGGAACGCGGGAATGCACATGGCGCACTTCCTGCACAATGCAGGTTTTACAGTTATCGCAGTTTCGGACTCACACGGTGGAATTTACTCACCTGATGGTATCGATCCAGTTAAGATTGAGAAGTACAAGAGAAAAACAGGTGAAGTTACCGGTGAATATTGTGAAGGATCGGTTTGTGACATAAATAGAATGAAATATGACAACGTTGAGCGCATTACAAATCAGGAATTACTTGAGATTCCATGCGACATACTAATTCCTGCTGCACTTGATAATGTAATTACCGCAGAAAATGCTCCAAAGATTCAAACTAAATATATTTTGGAGCTTGCGAACGGCCCTACTACTCCGGAGGCGGATGACATTCTTAATAGAAGAGGGATAAAAATAATACCGGATGTACTTTCTAATGCCGGCGGAGTCACAGTCAGCTATTTTGAATGGACGCAGGGGCGAAGTGGAGAGCAATGGACGGCGGAGCGTGTTGACAGTGAACTTAAGAGAATCATTTTGGATGCTTACAAAAAAGTCAGGCGCGAAGCTTTTCGTGAAAAGGTGACTTACAGAGAGGCTGCGTTCGCAATTGGCATCGAGAGGATACTGGAGGCGATGAGGGCGAGAGGTTGGGTTTGATCGACAATTGACATTTGACAATTGACTATTGACTTTACTTCACTTGTTCGACACTGCAATCATCGGCCTCGGTTGTGCAGGTTATACAGCTGCAATTTATACAGCTCGATACAAACTTAATACTTTAATAGTTGGGGAAATTGAGGGGGGAATGGGGATTACTGCTGCGGAAGTTGGGAACTGGCCTGGAGAGATAGACATAAAAGGACCGGATTTGATGGAAAACTTTAAAAAGCATGCAACTAGTTATGGAAATGTTTCTCATAAGTTATCCAGAATCGAGTCAGTTGAAAAATCAGGTTCTGGATTTAAATTGAATTACCAAAATGGAGAGTCAGATGAAGCA
>CAZYBL010000112.1:0-4066 GCA_964645805.1 uncultured Candidatus Peribacteria bacterium
CTCTGAATTTGGAGTAAAAACGGGCAACAGTTGCCTGAGTAGGTTCAGGCCTTTCTACATTGGTCATTTCTTCCCATAGACTATCTCCTGCTTCTTTAAGCTGTTTGATTTGTCCAAAGAATTCTGTCATAGGAGAGTAATTCTGCTTGTGCAAGAATCATGTGTCAATTGGTTTCCACAGTAAAAGTAACAGCCTCCACCGGCGCATCATTCTCACCCGATTCAATTTTCGTAATCTCATCAACTATGTCCATTCCTTCCTTCACCTTTCCAAAAACAGTGTGCCTTCCTTCCAACCAAGGCGTCCCTCCTTTTCTCTGGATAATGAAGAACTGGCTGCCGTTGGTATTGGGTCCGCTGTTTGCCATTGCGACAAAGCCACGTTTCATGGGGAGTGATTTGAGGTCATCATTAAATGTATAACCCTGCATTTTTAGATAATCTTTGATGGTCATATTTTTAAGTTCATCCGGAAGTTCATCGTCGGAAATGTCACTCAAAGTTTTTTTGTGTAAGTTGTAACTTTCCGCGTTTATCTCATCTTCAAACTTTTCACCAAATATACTTTCACCCCCTGTTCCATTTCCGTTCGGGTCACCGCCTTGGATCATAAAATCAGGGATAACTCTGTGAAAAGTCAGCTCGTCGTAATAACCGGACTGAGCAAGTGCGATAAAGTTAGTTACGGTTCGGGGTGCCTTATCGGCATCGAGCTCGAGCTCAATATCTCCGAGAGAAGTCTTTAAGATTACATTGTGTTTGCCACTTAGTATTTCTCCCTCGATTGGAGTTTGTGGCTTAGCGCAGCCAAACATAAGGATAGAGAGGGCAAAGAGGGGTAGTAGGATTTTAGTCATATGGGAGGTACTTAAGCAGAATGTCGGCAATTTGTCGAGCAGCTTCAGGATTATAAATGTCGCACGTCGCACGTCGCACGTCGCACGTCAGGACGTTGTTGATTGTAACGAGTAGCTTATTTTCCATTTCTGACTGTTGGACTACTGTGAATAGGTCAGATGGTGATGCGAGCTCGGCATTTTTCTGTTGATGGTCATGGCCGACGCCGCGGAGTGGAATTAGAATTGTCGGAATGTTATTGGCTGCAAGTTCAGTGATTGCGTTCGCTCCAGCTCGACTTATGCACAAGTCAGCTGCTGCGTAAAAGTGCGGCAGTTCTTCGTTTACAAATTCAGTTGAGTAATAACCTTCATGTGGATCTGCTCCAGACTTACCCTTTCCGGTTATATGAATGACGTCAACAAGTTCTAAAAGTTCATCAATATTCTTTTTAACAAATTCATTGAAAGCCTGTGACCCTTGGCTGCCTCCGTAAATTAGTAAGATTGGTTTATTTCTGCCTTCAAAGCCTGCGATTTTGAATCCTTTATCGGCTTTGCCTTGAATTACGGACTCACGAATTGGGTTTCCGGTAAAAACATTATTCATTCTTAATTTTTCATTATTCATTCCTTGGCAAACAACATCAGCCCACTTCGCAACCAGCTGATTAGCCTTGCCTCCTACTGCATCCGATTCATGCATTACAATTGGAATGCTCATTCCTTTGGCAGCGAGTGCAACTGGCACACTCACATATCCTCCTTTTGAAAACAAAACATCAGGTTTGATTTCATTTAAGATCTTTTTTGCCTGCTTAACTGCTTTAAAAAATTTCCAGGGGAAAGTCGGTGACAATCGTGGCGCTTCGATTTGTGAGCAGTTGAATCCTTCCTTTTCTATAAAAGCTTTGTCTTCTGGTTTAGTTGAGCAGATAAAATGAATATCTATATCAGGTCGATCTTCTTTGATAGCTTTAGCCACTGCAATTGAAGGAGCTATGTGGCCTGCAGATCCGCCTCCTGCGAAAGCAATAGTTGGCATTAGCTTTATTATGACGTAAATCTGAGTCTTCTTTTAAGCATTCTTTGGAGATTCTTTCTACTTGCTCTTCTGCTAACAATCGATTCATGTGTTGCATACATGGAAATATTCAAAAGTATTCCAGTTGCAGCCAGAATTGTAACAAGCGAGGATCCTCCATAACTTATAAAAGGAAGTGTGACACCGGTTAAGGGAAAAAGAGCAAGGTTAACAGCAATATTGATCAGTGCCTGGAATGCAATCCATGCTGTTATTCCAGTTGCAACCAGAGTTCCAAATCTATCCGGTGCATCTTCCGCAATCCTAAATCCGCGTATTATAAAAATTGTAAATAATGTGAGGATTATCATTAGCCTGAAAAATCCAAGCTCTTCTGCCATAGCTGCGAAGATGGCATCAGCCTGAACTTCGGGCAAATAACCGAATTTCTGGATCGACTTTCCGTATCCAACTCCAAATAATCCTCCGCTGCCCACGGCAATCAAGGCTTGTTTTATTTGGAATCCAATGGTTTCTGAAATATTTGGATCATTGGGACTAAAAAAAGCTTTGAATCTGTTGCGAACATATTCTTGGCTTAATATAAGAGGGAGTCCCATAACTGCGGCTATTGCACCACCCAAAATCAGATGAAGAAAATTTCCCCCTGCGATAAAAAACATAATTGCTGCTATTCCAATTAGAACCAGGAAAGAACCAAGGTCCGGCTGGAGTGCGACAAGCATTGTGCTTACGGTCAGCAAAATCGCAAACGGCATAAATCCTTCCTTAAGAGTTCCAATTAACTGCTCGCGCTTCTGTAACCAGATTGCAAGATAGAAGATGAAAGTTAATTTGAGGATTTCGGAAGGCTGAATCGAAAAAGGTCCTATATAAAGCCAGCTGTATGCGGTTCCGTATTCAGCCCTTAGACCTGGAATAAATACGGCGATAAGGAGCAACATGGTTAGTGCAAACATTGGGAGAGCTAAGCGTTCCCAAAGTCTGTATGGAATACTCATGGTAACTCCCATTGCAACAAGTCCAACGAGAACATGCTTAAAGCTTCTCCATAAATAGAAAGCGTTGGTTGAATGCTCTCTGACTCCTTGTGCAGCTAATCGCTCCGTTAGCTGATAACTTTCGAAGACACTCACACTTGCGATCATTGCAAGGCCGAATAAGGTCAGGACTATGGTTATGCCGAGGAGGAGGAGGTCGATTCTTCGGAACAATGTGCAAGCAGTATATGTCCTTGTGGGTCACTGGTCACTAGTCACTAGTCTCTGGTCTAGTGACGAGCGACCAGCGACTAGTGACTCTCAATATTAATCTTGCTTGCCATTCAGTCCTTTTAGGAAAGCTTTACGATGCCTCCCCGCCATAGTCGGCAATTTAGCCGCAATTTCGTATGCAATACGCTTAAGACCTTTTGGTTTTCTACCAATATCTGGAAAATGGTGAATGGATTTGCCCAACGTTTCCATCCTTTTTAGTGAATCCTCGAGTGTGAGGGGATGGTGATGGTAGGCTTTTGCATTTGGTTCGTAAAAAAGCCTGATTTTATTTTCCCTAAGCCTCTTGCCCCATTCAACATCCTCCCAGCCATATAAGTCTACGTCAGATCTGAATGGAATTTTTGATGCAACATCTCTTTGCAAGCTTATATGGCTCGTATAAGTAAAGCGTTCCTGAATATTTTGTGGAATGAAATCACCTGCAAAACTTGCGATGGCTGAATAACCAAATTGCCAACCAGTTTTATCAAGCCAAATCATTGCTGAATTGATTTTTATATTAGGATCCCAAGTTGTATTACCCAGTACGGCGATTGAAAGGGGGCCATTTGATTCTGCCTGACCTTTGTGTGCATTAATGTGACGTTCGCAAGCATCAGATAAAAGAAAAATATCATCCTGAGAAAATAAAATTAAATTTGAACCCGCCTCCTTTACTCCTTTATTACGCGCGACTCCTTGTTGGGATTTTTCGATCTCGAAAAATTTAAGTGGAACTTTCCAGTTGTCATTGCAAACCTTCTTTGCTTCTTCATCTGGGCCGTCGCTTACTACGATAGCTTCTAAATCGTTTCGAATAGTTTGATTATCGATGCATTCCAGGCACTCCCTGAGAAGGTCAGGGCGTTTGTGGGTGGGGATGATGATGGAGAGTTTAGACACAGAAAAAAGTGAAAAGTTAAAGTAAA
>CAZYBL010000113.1:0-4043 GCA_964645805.1 uncultured Candidatus Peribacteria bacterium
GGTTGAGTTTAGGACTGTTCCGATGGAACTTTCTGGAGATAATGGAACGATGATTGCCTGGTTGGGTGAGATAATGTGGAAGTCTGGGGTGAAGCCAGGGCCAGAATCTATTCTGCAGAGATTTAGAACAGATGAAGTCGAAGTGACGTGGTAAGGTTTTTGAATAGTTTTATGATTTTCTTGTAGAGGGAGACATACCATGGGTCAGGCTCATAGTAACCTGGGAGAGGTCCTTCGAAATTACAAAGCGTTTCCCTTTGGTCTTCTGCCAGGTGAGGTCCTGGGTTGTCAGAATTTCCGTATTCCAGAAGATGGAAGGGTTGGCCGCTTTCGATTTCTTCGTAGACTTCCATCGGGGGCTGGCCAGGGAAGGTTCCTTCTTGTGGGACGTAGTGGAATTTGAGGGTTATTGAGTCGTTTAGGGTGATTTCAAGGAGGTAGGCCTCTCTTGGCTCGTCGTAGTCGAACCGTTCAGTTCCAAGGACCTGGATTTTCACTGGGTAGCTGTATATTGGGCCATTTGGTTCCTTCTGGACTGTCCAGTAGGTTTCCCATACTTTGTCCTGTTCTAGGGGGAAGTCCAGGAGTTTGATGTTCGTGACTAGTTGTTGGTCTTTTTCTGGAAAGATAATTTTGGAAATTGTGAAGTCTGAGTACTCATAGGTTAGATGAGTCGGGTCCTGGCGGCACACGCTGTCCCAGATGTAGGAGTGGATGAGGTTTCCATCCACATAGGAAAGGACGACCTGGTCAGAGTAGCGGTGGGAGATCCAGTAGGTTCCGTCCTCCCAGGTTGGAGAAGTGGCAAAGATAATAGTTGAGAGGAGAAGCAATGTAAGCAAGGGATATGTATATCTCATTTCAATCTTTGGTTTCTTCGAGCACCATTTTGAGGTTTTCCTCTAGCTCATCTAAAGTATCTGAATCTACATCATCTCTTTTTGCAACGTCTTTGATAATCTCCAGATATTCTGAGATGTCGAAGGGTATTGTTTTATCTTTTGTTCGCTTAAGTTTAATACCATTCCAGGATTCCAGATAAAGAATGATTTCCTTCTTTTCGTGACCATCTCCATTTCTCAATGTCGCGCTCTAATCGGATTATGTCGTCCTCTGTTTGGGCCATGGAGGCTTTGATCTTCTTTAGTTTAAATGCGAGTATATCTAGCTTAAATGAGAGAGTCACATAGAGTAAAGCCAGGGCAAAGTCAAGTGGATCTTTCAGTATCTTGTATTTCTCAAAATAAATGTTCGATGCCCTAACTGCACACCAGAACTTCCTAGGTAGTTTCTCATCATCTACTAGGAGGTCAGTGAGATTGTATGCCATGTTTGCGTGATAAAGACCATTGGTGAGCCTTTTCAAAGCAGGTTTATGCTTTCCTTGGTCTCGATGAAATCTCTTAGCAGATTCCAAGGAGCCCCTAGCGGCTGAATCATGATTATAAAAGTTTTCACCCTCTTCAATAGTTCCTTCCGGGAGATCTGGATATATTTTCAACATTTCTTCACAGTGGAAGACCAGTTTGTCCCAGTTTTCAGTGGTCTGTGCGTCTTTTGCTCTAAGTAGTTCGATCAATGACTTTCTTGAAGAATCGTGTAGATTATACTCAGTCTCTTTCGTTTTAGTAGTTTCAGTGAGATAGGGCAGAAATTTCAATTTTGATTCTGCATGATGCAGAAGATCATTGTAATTGCACAATATCGGTTTAGTTATTTTTAGATTAGTGATTGCCTTTTCCGCATCACCATGGGCATATCCCTTAACTGCTGGGATATTTGTACACATAGAATCTGGGTTATCCACAAGCTCTAGAACCTTGTCACAGTAGCTCAACCAGTCTTGATTGTATTCAATAAATTTCTTATCTGAGATAATCTGCTTTTCAGTTTTGTATCTCAGTAGTTTAACTATTGTGAGGATTTTTTCTGATATCGTTCTCGAGTCCTGGTACAAGAGAAAATGTTCCCTAGCTGTAACAACTCCTGATACATCTTTGTCCGTTGTCAGTTTAATTGTTTGTTTACAGTAATCTAGTATTTCATTCAGATCATCCCATATTTCTTTCAAGTATTCAGTAGAGTAGTTATGTTTGTCTGTCGAAAAAGAAATAAGTGAATGTTTTTTCTTCGCAAAGTAATAAAGAGATATTCTCAAGGCAAGGAGTGTGAAGTAGGTCTCTTCTTTGCGCATAGATTCTCTCATCCCAGAGAAGGCTATGTTATCGAGAACAGCCTTGCTGTGCAAGATTATTTTAGGATCATATTGTGTTCTTTCGTTTATTGGTGTCCTATTTGTTATACTCACAAAAGCGGTCTCTGCAAAACTGTGCGCAT
The DNA here is from genome assembly GCA_964645805.1 of uncultured Candidatus Peribacteria bacterium. GTDB lineage: Bacteria > Patescibacteriota > Gracilibacteria > Peribacterales > Peribacteraceae > UBA2144. The sequence continues at coordinate 2,338 of CAZYBL010000113.1, forward strand.
AATATCTAAGGCGTTTATCTTTTGAGAGTTCCTCGAATATGCCCTGTTTAGACTCTAGATCTCCCAGAAGTGATTGGCACGTAGCTGCGAGCTCTTCGTCCCACATTTGACCAGATTGACGAGAATGTTTTTTTGAATTAATGTATCTTAATAAATTTATGAAATCATCTGCAGTTTGAGCCTCTTCATAAGATTTTATTGGATATTCATCAGGCATGATATGGTTTTGTCTTCGGATTAAAAAAAGGTTTGGTTATGGTTATTCTAATGGGATAGGTAATAAAGTCTAGTCTTTCTTTGCTTTTGAAGCCTTGCTCTTGGGGATTTTCCAGAAGAGAACACCGGTTTTAGCCTTTGGACGGAAGCATGTTGCCCTTTCCGGGACTGGTTTCTTTTCCCACACTGCCTTGAGAATAATTTCCTCTTTTTTCATTGCTGGAATGTAAACTGCTAGTTTGTAGCCGTTTTTGATTGCCTCTTCCACTTCCTCAACTGATGAGAGGTATTCCACAGGTGTGGCCTTTGGGATTACTCTATTCACGAGCCAGATGTGGAGAAGGGTGAGTTCAAGGCATATCTTCTCGCCCATTTTTGAAGCCATTTGAGTAAGCTTCACATCATCAATTGTTATTAGGTAATATACGTCTCCGTTTTCGAATTGGAGGCCGAAATAAACCACATCCTTTGAAAGACACTGCCAGGAACCTTTTTTCTGTTTAGGAGGGCGGCCTGTAATTTCGCGAGCCTCGATCGCTTCCTTCTCGGCAAGTTCGAGAGCGGCAAGCATGTCCTTCTTTGTCTTTGTTTCATATACCTTGAAGCCGTAAATTGGATCGTAAAGACGAGTAAGGAATTTGTCCATGTCGAATTCCTTCAATACCCTGTGCCAGGGAAGAAGAAGTAGACCTGGGTTGTGGGCATCGATGAACATTGTCATTATCCAGGGCGTGTTGTCTTTATCACCCATGATTTCTGCCGCGCGGTATCTGTGGTGGCCGTCTGCGACTATTACCCTTCTGGCCTCCATTTCTGCCTTTAGATTCTTGATGAGGTCCTTGTCGTGAAATGCCCAGACCCTGTGGCGGGCCTTTGGAATGTCGATCTCGGCGTCGATTATCGGCTCCATCTTCTCTGACTTTACAAGAAGCTCGTCATTTATTTTCGAATAGTCCTTGTAGATTACGACAATTGGATTGAACTGGACATCGCAGAACTTAAAACAATCATAAAGATTTTCAGCCTGCTCTGGAAATACCCTCTCATGGCCAAAGACCTGTTTCTCCTGACCTTGTTTGTCAACCTGCATCAAACTGACGAATCCGTAGACGCTCTCGCTGTTTCCTGTGGCAGGGTGTTCATAATCGATTCTGTAAAGGTAAATGGCTGGCTTGTCTGTTTTTTCCACAATAAGTTTGTGGATTTCCTCTACAAGGTTGTCCTTTAGATATTCCTTTACTTTTCCGATATTGTTTTCAATATCTGATAAAGAATACGCCCTGAACTCCTTGATATTTACCATGGCACTACAATATAGGAATGGTTTTTTATAGATTTCTCTTCCAAGAAAAATGGCGAATTCTATATTAATGAAGTTCTACAACCTATTTGAGATGAAACTTCTAAAAAAGGATTTTGACGGTCTAATCGATGCCGAGATTGAAGAGCTTGAGAGACGGAGAAAGGGCTCGAAGTATTCTGGAAAAATT
>CAZYBL010000114.1:0-4022 GCA_964645805.1 uncultured Candidatus Peribacteria bacterium
TTGCGCGCCCGTACTGTGCAATCTGGTCGGGGCGACTGGACTCGAACCAGCGACCACACGGCCCCCAGCCGCGCATTCTACCAACTGAACTACGCCCCGAAGCTTTTATTATGGTATACGAAAAAGCCTTTGGGCAACTATCATAATTATCGTAAATAATCTTGATACTGCTGTTGATATCTGTTTTCATGTCCTCTTACTTAGCCCTATATGGGAGTTGCAATAGTTTAAAATTATGTTATAATACTAGGTTAAACCTTATCCAATCTATGTCTAAAGCAATTGACAATACGGGTATCCCTCACCCATCCTCTCCCACTTCTAAGCGGGAGAGGAGATATGGAAAAGTATTTAGATATCTATCGTTAATTCTATTATCTGCATTTATTTCAAGTTATTAACTTTTTAGATGAGTCTATCTCCATCTGAATTCTCGGCTGCGACAAGAGCCTTAGAGCGTGCTCAGCGCATACTTATTGTTCCACATGCCAATATAGATCCAGATGGACTAAGCTCAGCTCTGGCTTGTTATGTATTTTTTAAGGCCATTGGTAAGGAACCGACTGTGATTTGCCCGGAGACTCCACCGGAATCATTAAGTTTTTTGCCAGGTTTCGAAAAGGCAAGTGAAGATCTGGAAGAGGCGCAGCAGTTTATTATGACTGTAAATTTAGATGAGGGGATGGAAGTTGATAAACTAAGGTACACGGTTGAAGATAACAAAGTAAATATTATTGTGAGTCCCAAGAAGGGGAGAATAAAAACCCAACAAGTAACTCTTAGTGAAGGTGAGCTTAGTTTCGATTTGGTGGTTGTTGTTGATAGTGCAGATCTGAATCTATTAGGATCAGTTTACACAGACCACATAGACTTATTTGCACAGGTTCCTATATTAAATATCGATCATCACGTATCTAATACAGGGTTCGGGCAGATACAACTAATTGATCCTAATGCATCAAGTGCTACAGAGGTTTTGTATCATTGGTTTACACAGAATCCAAGCTGGAGGGAACAAATAACTACTGATATAGCTACATTACTTCTAACTGGACTGATTACAGACACGAGAAGTTTCCAAAACCCAAATACAACTCCCAAGTCACTTGAGATTGCTGCAGAACTTCTGGAGATGGGAGCTCGCCAACAGGAGATTATTCAAAATGTTTATAAAACAAAGCCACTAAGCACGCTTAAGATATGGGGCAGGGCTCTGAATGGAATTCAGATTGATAAACATGCGGGGATTGTGTGGTCATCTATTAGCAAGGAAGATCTGGCCGAAATGGGTGCCGGTAGCAAAGAAACAAGCGGTATTCTGGATGATCTGATATCAACTGTTCCTGATGCAAATGTATACGTAATGTTTACCGAAGTCGAAGAGGGTGGATTAAAAGCAAGCATGCGTTCTGGTCCTGCTGTTGATGTTAGTAATCTGGCTGCGAAGTGCTTTGGCGGTGGCGGACACCCACGTGCAGCGGGATTTAGGATAAAGGAATTTGATAATTTCCAATTGCAGGTTTTGGAATGTATTCAGCAATTGAAAGAGGGTTTGACCCAGCAAAAGCAATCAGATCAAAATTTAGGCGGGCCGGTCCAGAAATCGATTCCTGAAAGCAAACCTAAGGTTCAGGAAAAAAAAGAGGAGGAGATTAGGCCAGAGAAGAAAGAGACTCAGGAGGCTATTGATATAGTGCAGGAGTTGGGGGGAGGGGGTGAAGATAAGAGGGGAGAGGATGTTATTGGAGGATTGAATTAGGTCAGGTAGGTCTTGTAGGTCCGGTAAGTAAGGTAGGTTTATATTATTAAATATGACTTACCTGACCTACCTTACGTACCTAACTTACCTAACCTAATTAATTGCGTTTATTCACGATTTTGCTAGACTAAGGCGGTATTTGGCTCTTAAATTGAGTTCATATGCGCCTAGTCAAGGTGGCAAAAGCATTGGGCATGACCGGACAGCAGCTGCGGCATGAGCTGGAGCAAGTGAATTTTGGTGTTAAACCAACAGATCGTGAAGTTACTGATAATCTGGCTCAAGGCATACTTAGATTTATATCTGGAAAACATGGAATCGAGGTAGATATGGCGTCTTTAGGTTTTGAGGAAGAGGGGGATAAACCAAAGGAAGATGAATCGGAAGAAGCAGACACGGGTGAAATTGTGAGTGAAGAGAAGGAAAAAGAGGAGAAAGAAGAAGTGGTGGATAAAGGCCCATTACATGTTCTGCGCAAGCTTACATTGGAAGACGTTTCTAAAGAGGCGATTGAAGAACAGGAAAAGGCTGATCCGAGCTTGCTAAAGCAGGAGAAAGAGGAGCAGAAAATTGCAGAAAAAGTAGCAGCAGTGTCTAAGAAGAAAGTGAAAGCAGAGGATAGAGATCAAGAACAGATAAAAAAGAAAAAAGGAGTGGTGGTTATACCTGGTGAAGTATCGGTAAAAGAGTTTGCGGAGAAAACAGGAGTTCAGGTTCCAAAAGTAATCGGGGTTCTGATGAAAAATGGGATCATGGCTACTATCAATCAGACTATCGACTACGACACAGCTGCAATCGTTGCGTCTGAACTTGGGGTTGAAGTGCAAAAAGAACAAGAAATTGCATCTGCGGAAGATATTCTTAGTCGTAACCTCGAGGAATTACTGCGAGATGAACCGGAAAATCTGGAATCTCGTCCTCCTGTAGTTGTTGTTATGGGACATGTTGACCATGGAAAGACTTCTATCTTGGATGCGATTAGAAAAACAGAAGTTGTAGCGGGCGAAGCTGGCGGTATTACGCAGCACATCGGTGCGTATCAGATTGAACATTCCACGGAAGGCTCAAAAGAATCTCATAGGATTACATTCCTGGATACTCCTGGTCACGAAGCTTTTACTGCTATGCGGGCCAGAGGAGCTCAAGTCACGGATATTGCAATTATTGTTGTAGCTGCCAATGAAGGGGTTAAACCGACAACTGTTGAGGCGATCAATCACGCAAAAGATGCAGGTGTTCCAATTATTGTAGCTATTAATAAGATGGACGTTGAGGGCGCTGATCCAGATCGTGTAAAAGGTGAACTTGCGCAGCATGATCTGCAACCTGAGGAGTGGGGAGGCAAAACGGTGACTGTTCAGTGTAGTGCCAAGCAGAATCAGGGCATAACAGATCTTCTTGATTCGGTAGTTTTGGTTTCCGAGATGGCAGAGATTAAAGCGAATCCGAACAGGAATGCTGTAGCGACAGTTATCGAGAGCCACTTAGATCCTTCCTTAGGCCCACTGGCTACCGTTGTTGTTAATGCAGGGACCCTAGGGAAAAGTGATATCTACGTTTGTGGTAAATCGACGGGCAAAGTCAGGACTATGATGGATGCACACGGTGAAAAACTGGATGAAGTTCCTCCATCAGGAGCCGTAAGAATCTCAGGATTTGGTTTGGTACCTAAAGTCGGAGATATTTTGCAGGTTGTTTCGTCTGAGCAGGAAGCGAGAAGCTTAGTTCAGGCTGTTAAAGAAGAGCATCTAAAGAAGAAAAAAGGAAGTTTTGTTGATTTGGTTAGCCGACTTTCGGAAGGAAAACTTACTCAACTTAAAGTTGTACTTAAAGCGGATACTCAAGGGTCGCTTGAAGCAATTCAAGATGCTTTAGCAAAGCAAGGAACCAAAGAAGTCTCTGTCAAAGTCATACACGCTGCTGTGGGTGCAGTTTCTGAGTCGGATGTAATGATGGCTGCAGCAAGTGATGGGGGTGTTGTCGTAGCTTTTACTGTCCCGGTACCATCAGTAGTCATGAAAACTGCAGAGAGAGAAGGTGTAGAGGTTAGGGAATATGATGTTGTATACAAGCTTTTGGATGAGTTGGATGCTTTGGTGCATGGATTAGTCGAACCCGAGGAGGAAGAGAAGATAATGGGGCATATAGACATAAAAGCTATCTTCCTTACGAAGAAATCTGAGCAGATTGTTGGTGGTAAAGTCACAGACGGGCTAGTTAAAAGGTTCCCGTTCAGGATATTCCGTGACGAGAAAGAGGTTGG
>CAZYBL010000115.1:0-234 GCA_964645805.1 uncultured Candidatus Peribacteria bacterium
CGCTTGATCGTACCAAGCTTTTGCTCCTTCACATAAATCATTGACCTCCTCGCCCACCCCCTGAGTGATTAGATCGTAGGCAAGTTTTGTTCTGTCTTTGAATTGCTTATCACGATCCATTCCGTAATAGCGGCCAACCAGTGACGCAGGTTTTGCAATTGGATGATCTTCCAGATACTTTTTAAACTTTTCATAATCTTCACAAAATTGTTGTTTGGGAACATCGCGCCCATC
>CAZYBL010000115.1:244-4011 GCA_964645805.1 uncultured Candidatus Peribacteria bacterium
CGACTAAGTGGAGTATAATTTTTTTAACTCCTGACTTTTCCGCAAGTTCGATTAAAGCCTGCCAATGATCTATATGTCCATGGACTCCTCCATAGGAAAATATTCCATATAAATGCAATGTACGGGCACGCTTGCACGCATCAATAAGAACTTGATTCTTAAAAAACTCACCTGATTTGATCGCACGATTAATCTGCTCAAGTGGATGCCAAACGATCCTCCCTGCACCGATTACTAAATGTCCTGGCTCACTCGCACCCTGCTGCCCCTCCGGAAGTCCAGCTGCATTGCCCGCAGCTTCCATGATCACATTCGGTATTTCTTTCTCTAGTCTGTCTAAATTCGGCATCTTCGCCTGACTTCTGGCATTCCCCGGACCTGGAGGAGCTACTCCGAAGCCGTCGATGATGATGAGGGCACAGCGTGGCATACTGATGAGTAGCTTATCATAATCACTTTATTTCATCTCCACCCTCAACATACCTTCGTTACGTGCATGCATTTCCTTCCTCAATTCTGCCCTACGTTGTTCCAGTAATAGCACTATTAATACCCTTTTTTCAGGTAATTGTTGCACTGATATCAATGTCTCATCATTCAATGAATTGTTTTGCTCAGGTACTATTGACATATGATTATTATACCACCTATTTGCAAGAAAAGATCATTCTGTTCCCCCCTAGGGGGGAACCTATTTCATCCCTAGTTTGAGGGGAAAAGTGATGACACCTAAAAGTTTTTTTTGAGATGGTGTTGACGGTGATTTTCAAAAAGCACATTATCGACTGCCGGCCCACCCACCCTAGGATAACCCACCCCAGGGGGGAGGGTGTATGTAGACATCTAGAACCTGTTGTCGATTCACATCTATCCAAAAGCCCCCTTCCGTGCTATAATATTAACTCCAAATGGAAATCCACAGATTTTCAAGAAAGCGCTACACACATACAATGGTCTGGGCCGTGCTTGCAAGCTGTATTATTGTTGCAGTTGTTGCAACTCTTGGAAGAGTTAGTATGAACTTTAATGCTGCGCTTTCGGATAAGCCAGACATTGCAATCTACATGTTGCTACCAGAAGAAGAAATCAAACACTCAGAAATGCTTAGAGACAATGGCGTCGAGCGCCACTATCTGGCGGAAACCAAAGATGGACCTAAGCTTGTAATACTTAAGAGAGGACCGCATGAGTGGTATGTGTCTTCGGTAGAACAGCTTCATGAGTAGAGTTATTTTAGAATCACGTTATAGTGAAAAGTTAAAAGTTAAAAGTGAATAGCGTTTTAATAATAATGAACTTTTCACTATTCACTATTCACTTTTCACTTTTACTCTGTTCTTGAACAAACCACTAACCAAGGAAATACTATTACTGCATTAATTATTCTTTTAATTCTGCTTGGCTGCCTTATTAATCTATACATCCACTCGCATCCAATTGCCCTGATAAATCTTGGTGCTCTTTTTTGAACTCCTGCAATAAAGTCAAACGTCCCCCCTACCCCCATTGCGACCCTTACGCTTGGCAATCTCTCTAAGTGTTCCGCAATCCAAAGATCTTGCTTAGGTGCTCCAAATGCAACAAGTAATAGATGCGGCTTTGCTTCCCTGATCTTTTTAATAATCACCGGAGCATCCTTAGTTTTAGGACTTCCCGAGTAAGTACCTGCAATATTAATCTCTGAATTAATCTTTTTTAATTTTTCCGCAGCTTTATCCGCCACTCCCTCCTTCGCACCAAGAAGAAACACTGAATGTTTTTTATTAATTCTTTCGCAAACTTTCAAAATCGTATCCACCCCAGTTACCCGCTGAGGAATTTTCTGACGCTTAAGTCGTGCTGCAAAAAGCAAACCTACACTATCTGGAATATTTAAACTTGTTGACTGCAAAACTTCCCTGAACTTTCTATTTTTTCGCGCTTCAACCAACATCTCACTATTAGGCGTCATAACATGATGTCGACCACCTACTTTGAAAAATCGTTGAATGTGTCCACCCTCAAGCATTTCTAAAATCAGCTTAACCGCTTCTTTTTTCCTTATTGCATCAATTGGAATTCCAAGAATAGTGACTGTGCGACGGTCCATGAGAATATAGTACAGTTTTTAGTTTTTAGTTTTTAGTTTTTGGTTGATTATTTTTAACCAAAAACCAGTAACCAGTAACCAAAAACTGATATGATCTATATATGCCCCGCATCCTAACCATAATTCTAAGTCTAGCTCTCGCCAGCTGCATCCAAGTACAAGTAGATCGTAGTGCAGAGATTAAGAATGAAGCAGAAATCCCCAAACCCATACCCTCCGAAGAGCGCGCTGATGAGATTGTACCAATTGATATTCAAGCCCTAATCTCCGGAACCGGAGCACTTGCGGAAAGATTACTGCCAACTGGAGTAATTGATATTGGAAGAATAGATGCACCGATAACACTTATATTATTCACTGAACACCATGCGAAGTACGCCAGAGATTTTCAGCTAGATCTTTTCCCGCGTCTTTATTCTGACTTTATAGAAGAAGGGGTACTCAGATTTCAAATTGTGATTCTTCCACTCAAAAAATATCCTCAATCCGAATCAGCAGCAGCAGGACTTCTTTGCGCCGCGATGCAATCCAGAGGAATGGCTATGCATCAGATTCTCTCGGAAAAACTAGATGAAGAAAGATTGGAACCAATTCTTTATGCAGAAGATATTGAACTTGATCTGGATGAGTTCTCTAAATGTATAGAAAGTGAGGAGATAAAGATCATACTGGAACAGCAAAAAGCTTGGGCTGCCAGTTTAGACGTGAGCCTAGTACCTACTTACTTTTTGAATGGTAAAAAATATGTCGGCCTTCCGTATTATGCTGATCTTGAAGGAATGATTGATGAGCTAATAAAGTAAATAATCCTATTTTGAGCGAGTAAGAAGACCATTATGAGAGGCTCCATCATCGAATTCTTTTCGTAAACCATCATCCAAAAATTCTATGTGTGAATGCCTGAGGGTAACACGACACGTTTTTAGCATAACCTCTTCCAGTTTAAATCGACCAACCAACACCATTCTTCTTAGTACATCTTCTGGTGTCTCATGCTCGAAATCCCCCTTGCACTCAACAATTCTACCAATATGCTTATATATCGAAGCAGACCTAATAGCAGTTTTTGGAGATTTTTTGTTTGCCATCGCACGCGGATCATCCTGTCCATGCAATTCAAACAGAAATTTATATTCCCTTTCACTATCATCAAATATTAAAACAAGACGCCGCCTGAACCTCGCACCATCTATAAAGAAGCATTGGTTATCTGGCTTAGGCTCCATTGCAAATGGCTGACGCCTGGGAGCCATATTTCTATGTACACACATTGAAAAACTAAATGCTAAATTAATTGGATCAACCGATGCCGGATTAGTAATTTGTGCATCCCACCCCACTTTTTCATCTTCTTTCAATATTCTTTTTTCAAACGGTAATGCCAACTGCATAGGAAACGAACCTTAACAGTACCAATAAAAGTTTCAAGTATGAAATTTTTGTCATCTCTTAACCCTCACAACCTTTATTCGTGATGAGCTACCCGAAAGAATCTCTATGCCCGACTTCGCAACTCCAAATTGACGCACAAGAAATTTTATCAGCTCCTCATTCGCCTTCCCCCTCTCTGCCGGAGCTTTGATCGCAATCCTAATGCTTAGATCATCCATAACTTCCAGGATTTTTGTCTCGGGAGCATTGGGGATTGCGCGGACTGTTAAACGAACCACTCCTGATT
>CAZYBL010000116.1:0-3944 GCA_964645805.1 uncultured Candidatus Peribacteria bacterium
CGAACAACACACCGCCACCAGCCTCCGTAAGTAATACTCCAGTATGATAACTATGGAATTCTTCTTCTTTATTCCATGCATCACTCCATTGTACGCAAATTGGTAAACCCAAATTCTCTACGGCGGTCCTGTGTTCAAATATTGATCCAAATGTAAGACCTGGTTCGTGATAAGGTAATAGTTTTCCTCTCATCACGTAGTATCCAGCTCCATGACACTGTCTCCTGTTTTCAATATTATGGCTTTTGTTTGTAAAAAGTCTTTCTTGTTGATGTTTAAGAAGTTCGTAAACACGTCTTACTTGAACAGACCTTAATACATCCAATTCTTCCGAATCCCTACCAATAACAAATTCATCATCACCTTTTCTGTCTATCCAAAATCCAAACTCAGGTATTTCACTTCTATAAAGCACTACACTTGCTCTCAAACTATGTGGTCCTTTAAATTTTGATGCATCCCTAATATCATCAGGTCTAATACGCATAAGACAATACTATACAAAATTGTCCAGTGGTCAATATATAAAGCCTTCTTATCTAGTTATCCCCTTCCTTCTCCTGTAGAATGCACCGGTTTTCCTTATTAAATATGAACTTTCCCCGCCTAATCTCCCTTTTAACGGCATTTTCTGTGCCACTAACCTCAATGGCAGCAACTATTGAGATACATCAAATAAGTCCAACCCCGGGCTATTACAGCGAATGGATTCTAATGAAACCAAATAATCAAAGTGTTGAGGGTCGTCATTCCCAACAAACCCTACACGATGTAGACGGAGGAGTTTATTCTATTTTGGTTGACCCATTGGAAGGTGCTACCGCTTATGTAAAAATAGAAATCAACGGAGAGGTAGAGGAAGATAATGATTATCCGCAAGGCGCTTTCACGCTGGGTGAGTCGGAACACGCAACTATAACTATCGAAAATGTTTACACACGAGTTGGGAAAGTATCTGTCCGGTCCAATCCTCCTGGGCTTAAGTTTAGAATAGAAGGTCCAAATAACTTTAGAGAAGGTGGAGTTACAAATACAGATTTTATTGGTGTTCCAGCAGGACTTTACAACGCAACATTCGAATCGATTGAAGGTTGCATTGATGCAGTTACCAGATCAGATCGCCTGGAAAAAGACAGTCGCATCTCCCTTTCCCTTACACTTGATTGTGCAAACATCGAGTACTTAGAACAAACTCAGAACCAGATGAGAGCACTACAGTTTGTTACAGTTAAGATTGATGGGGAGGACGTTGTTTTCGAAGACACTCCATCGGATTCGTGGTTCGCTACTTTCGTTGGAGACGTTCTTAAAAAACGCATCATGTCCGGTTACAAAAATAATCAGGGCAATTTGATGGGAGAATTTGGTCCTTCGGATCCTGTGACAATTGCTCAACTGGTAAAAATAGCCCATGAGGTTGCCGGAATAGATGAAACTAAGGCAAGAAGTACTCCGATAAACGTCCGTGCACGCAATCAATGGTTTACCCAGTACTTTGCATCCGCAGAAAATCGTGGCTGGCAGGTCTTCAAAGATGCCAGGTTAAATCCTGGGCGAAAAGCCACCAGAGCCGAAGTGATTACAACCGTACTTCAGGCGTTAAGCGTTCCACGCAAGTGGCCTACATCCAAGATGTTTACAGATGTCACTCACGACACCCTGTATGCATCATCAATAGAAACAGCCGCAGCAGATGGTGTAATGTCAGGATATTCAGATGCACTTGGAAATCCAACCGGTGAATTTAAACCCAATGCTCCAATCAATCGCGCTGAGATGGCAAAGCTTATAAGTCTTGCGATGGAGGTTTACAAAGAAGATACAGCGGAGATTCAGAATTATCATGAGATGTTTTAGAGACATACGTTTTTATTTGTTATTGATGCATTGTGGGTCGCTAGTCGCTGGTCGCTGGCCCTCACAGTCCAACGAATCTTGACTAGCGACTAGTGACCAGTGACTCACCAAAGATCGTGAGCTAGCACATACATCACTTTCTATGACCCCCAAAACCTTATTTAACCATACCACGAGCTAAGCTAGTTACATCCCCCGCCCCCATCACAACCAAAACATCATTAGACTGTAACGACTCCTTGACCTTTCTCTCGGTTTCATCCAGATCCCCCATGTAATGAGTCCTGACTTTACTCCCCTCTTCAATATCAGATCTGAATTTCTCCATATCAACCTCATCTATCTCCACATCACTCCTGGCATCATAAACATCAGTTAAAAACAGTTCATGGCAACCCCTAAAGCACAACTTGAATTCTTCATAAAGCTTAATTGTACAATCATGCAAGTGCGGTTGGAACACGCAGACCAGTCTGCGATCCGGATAAGCTTCTAATCCTGATTGGATTGTTGCTGCAATTTCACGCGGATGATGAGCGTAATCGTCAATCACCGTAATACCATCCCCAAAAGTACCAACTACTTCCATTCTTCTCCAACATCCCGGGTATTTTTTTAATGATTCCAATGCTTCCTCCTCCGGAATTCCAATGATTTGGGCTAACCCCATTACAAGCTGAGCATTTTGCCTCATATGAAGTCCAGGAGCACTCAACTCAGGCAAACTCATATGATCAACATCAATAACTTCCTGTTTTGATTCACGAACTATTCGCGCACAATCCGAATCATCCATGTGAGTTATTACAACTCCACCAGATGAAAGTAATTTTAGAAACTTCACGAACATTTCCTGATATTCCTTAACCGATTCAAACGCATCAAAATGATCTCCATCTGCATTTGTCATCAAAATTATGTCAGGCGCAAGGCTCAGGAACGATCCCCGGTACTCGCAAGCTTCCAAAAGAAAATAATCGCTATCACCTTTTCGCCAGTTTCTTGAATTTAGATCTTCAAGCTTGGTTCCAACAATCACATTCGGATCAACTCCCACATCAATTAAAACCTTTGCAGCCATTGCAACAGTCGAGGACTTGCCGTGCGTTCCGCAAACCGCAATTACATTGTAATCACGTGACAAATCCCCAAGCGCTTCGAAGTAATTTTGCATTTTAACTCCAAGCTCACGCGCTCTGATCATTTCCGGCGCATCCTTTGGCATTGCTTCCGTGAAAACAAACAGCCCAGTATCATCCGGAACATAAGTTCCATCCTGATTTAAAGATACCTTTATTCCCTGACTTCTCAAATCCTCCAAAATATCACTTTCCACTCTGTCACTTCCAAGAACCTGATGTCCATTAGCATTCTGCATTGCTGCATAAGCACTTAATCCTATACCTCCGATTCCTGAGCAGTAAATCTTCATCGATTTAATTGTCAATTGTCAATTGTCAATTGTCAATTGTTTAGCAATAGAACTAGAATGCAGCTCCATGGCATATAAGAACCTCGAGCCCGTCAGCAAACAACTCACAATTCTAGTGGGTCTAACCGTCGTCGGCTTCATGGCTTTCGGTTTGATTTTATCAAACTACAGAAATGTTCTATTCGATCAGACACTTGATGACATGAAAGATCAAAACGTTGCGCTTAAGCTGAACATTGATCAGGGATACAGAGATCTTGAGTACTTCAAATCCAGTCAATACAAAGACAAATATGCCAAAGAGAATCTGGGGCTTGTAAATCCCGGTGAGAAAGTTTTAATAATCCAGAAACCACAATCACCCCAGGGAGCTCCAGGAGAGATTAGCGAACTACAAAAAGAGCAGCGAGAGGCTGCTTTCCTGGAACTGCTCAGGCAAATGCCTGTGCTGGATCACTGGAAGCTTTATTTTTTCGAGAGAAATAAGTTGGAGGAGCTGAGACGGGGGGTTTAAAAGTTTTTGGTTTTTGGTTGTTAGTTGCTGGTTTATTTGATTATACTTGAATTATCAACGCGGGGTGGAGCAGTCCGGTAGCTCGCGAGGCTCATAACCTCGAGGTCGTAGGTTCAAATCCTACCCCCGCAACCAACTGTC
>CAZYBL010000117.1:0-3875 GCA_964645805.1 uncultured Candidatus Peribacteria bacterium
GTATCCTTCTCCCCCTTACTTTTTATGCACAGATTTTTTGCCAGCGTTATTCAACCGGCACTTGAAAAAATACGACCATCTTCAATTGTTGAGATTGGAGCCGGAGCCGGAGAAAACACAAGATTTTTAATGCAACTTTGTGAAGCATACAACTGCACACTACATTCTATAGATCCTAATCCCAGTTTTGACCCTGAAGAATGGCAAAATCTTTACGGCGACCGTTTTGTTTTTTACAAACGAAATAGCTTGGATGCTCTTCCGGACATTGAAAGCTATGATGCAATTCTCATTGATGGTGATCACAACTGGTACACCGTCTATCACGAATTAATTGAAATCCAAAAGTATGCACAGAAATCCGGTGAATTCCCGTTGGTATTTATACACGACGTGGGATGGCCATATGGCAGACGAGACATGTATCACGATCCTGATTCGATCCCTGAGCATTATCGCCACCCTCACGCACAGAAAGGTATTATTCCTTCAGAGCCGGGTCTCGTAGAAGTAGGCGGAATTGAAACAGGTGCCTGGAATGCAGAAAGAGAAGGTACTATTCAAAACGGAGTAAAAACTGCTGTAGAAGATTTTCTTAGATCAACACAAATACCTTTATCGTATTTTGAAGTAAATGGAATGTTTGGACTTGGGATTATTGCAAGTAACACATTATTGGAACAAAACAGAGAGTTGTTAACTTTTCTTCAAACGATACATACACCCGAGATTCTCAAGCCTCTTATGAAAGAAATTGAAGAAGACAGGATGAGTGCTTTTATTGAATCACGAATCTATCAAAGTAAAAGCATAAGAGTGGAAACTGCAGAAGAACAGCTTTCGAAAGTTGAAGAATCTCTGCGGGGAAAGGAGGCTGAGAATCAGGCTCTCAAACAAGCATTTTTGGAATCAAATAAGAAATGTAAGCAACTCCAGATTTTATCAGATAACCTCAAATATAAATTACAGAATAGCGATCAATATCTGAATCGTACGCTGCACTCAAAAAGTTGGAAATTAACGACTCCATTACGGCTTATAGGGGAACAGGTAAGAGCAATGAAAGATTTGTGGTATACATTTCTTTCTTTACTTTCCCAAGGTAAGAAAAAAGTTAAATCAACGAAGATAAAGAAGATAAAAAGGAAACCTTATAGCCCTCTCATTTCTGTAGTCATTGCTGTAAACGTATTTGATGAAGCATTACTCAAGCACTGTTTTGATTCTGTCATTAAGCAATCATATGAGAAATGTGAACTAATAGTAGTTAACAATGGTAGTACAAACGCATTTTTGAAACAGATTACTGATCACTATAAGAAACTCTATCCGGATAGAGTATGTGTTGTTGAAATAAAGGATTCGGTTACACGTGCCACAGCACGTAATAAAGGTTTTTATGAATCATCCGGTGAATATGTATTATTTATTAAACCAACCGATACACTGGACCCTGTTGCACTTGAGGTTATTGTCCAATCAATGCAAGACAAAAGGGGTGCATATGATTTAGTGTACTGTGATCATGAAGAGCCGACTGAAGCTGGCAATGTTTTTAAGCCTGTATTCAAAGGAATTTGGAACCCACGAAAATTGTTTGATGAAAATTACATCGGCGATCTCTTCCTTGTTGGGCAAAAAACATTAAGCAAACTGGGAGAGTTAGATGAAACACTAAAACATGTGGAAGGATATGATCTGCTCTTGCGCATGTATGAAAAAAATCCTCAAGTTAAGAATGTTATGCGCGTACTAATACGCCGTCACCATTGCATAGCTCTTGGAAAAGAGGGAGAGGAAGAAACTCAGAAAGTACAAATGGCAGCGAGGAAAAAAACTACCCACTCCGAAGAACATTAAGCAATTAATTAGGAAAACTTTCCGGAGGCTGCCAGTTGTCGAATGTTTTCTTCTTGTTGTTCAATGAATCCATCCGCTGTATAGCCATAGAGTTCCATAGCGTACTTCTCGTGTTCACACACCATATTCAAAAGTTCCGGTGTGTAACGACACTCAAGTTTCCATGTACCAAGTGCAAGTCCTTCGTTTGCTTTGGGTGTAGAGCGTATAGAGTTTTCATCAAATTCCTCTCCTGCGAGTTGCAATGCTTTTATAAAGTCATTTACAAGATTCTCTTGTCTCCCAATAAAATCGACTAGTTCTCCTTTTCTTCCCAAGAATCGTTGGTACGCCCCCGAAACCCAACCTGGCTTTCCTTTAATAACATTTCGTACAAATTGTTCAAATGAATCGCTCATGAATCTCTCATCAAAGAAACGGTTTATCTCAGCACGTTGGCACATCTTAAAAACCCAATAGGATTGGTAGAATGTAATAGGATTTCGTACAAAGGCAAACGTGAAGAGATGATGTAAATGAAGAACAGTCTGAGGAGCATGAATGGTGTTATTACGAAAGAATGGGCTATTAGGTTGAATAGGACCTAGTTCGTAAGATGGCATATTTGCATTCTTCACTGCTTTACGAATCCACGATCCTCCTGTCTTGGGAACATGAATAAAAACAGATTTCGTTAGCATAAGAGCCATAGTGTTAGAGGATAATCAATTGTTCACTGGCTTTCAATGGTATAAAAAGTGGGATCCCTATGGGCCAAACAGCAAATTGAGGACTCTTCTCACTTGTTTCAAAACAGGGTATCCTCTCTCCCTTGTTTTGTTGGTCTTCTTGCATATATGTATCGATTCCACACCAGCATCATCAGGCCGCTCCTTGAGCTTATACAACCCTCAGCAATTGTGGAGATAGGTGCAGAAGAAGGTAAGCACACGAAGCTGCTTGTGCAATACTGCGAACCACACAACTGTACGTTGCATGTAATTGATCCATGCATCGAATGGAATAGTGAAGATTGGCCAGAGATTGATGAATCAATTCTCAAGATTCACAAATCAAAAAGTCTGCAGACGCTACCATCTATTGAGCACTATGACATTGTCCTGATTGACGGTGATCATAACTGGTACACCGTGTACCACGAATTGCTCATCATCCAAAAGCATGCAGAAGAATCAGGAACTTTTCCATTGGTGCTGGTGCATGACACAGGATGGCCTTACGGCAGAAGAGATATGTACTTCAACCTAGATGATATTCCGGCAGTTTATCGTCAGCCTTATGCAAAAAAGGGATTGCATCCAGAGAACATCCATTTGGAAGAGAGTAACGGTTTCAATCGTGATCAATGGAACGCTGAAAGCGAAGGAGGAGCGCAAAACGGCGTACTGACTGCCGTGGAAGATTTTCTACGAATTTCCAGAACTCCCCTGAGGTTCCTGCAAATTACCGGAATGAACGGGCTGGGAATGCTGCTACCTGAGGAACTTCTGAACCAGAACAATCAACTAGCCGATTTTATGCAGAAGTTAACGTCTGCCACGATGCTGCATCCGCTTCTGGAGCTAATAGAAAAGGAGAGGGCTCTTCAAGTCGTCCATCTCAACACAGCAGATCAATCTCTTAAACAGATGGTTAGTAAACAAACACTGGAAGAACACCTTGCTTTGTTCGAAAATAAGAAGAAGGAACTAGAAAAGGAGAAGAAAGAACTAGAAAGTAAACTAGATGAACTGCAAGATGAACTGCAAAAAGAGAGCCAGAAAAATTCGAACCTTCAGACACAATTAAAATTGGTGCATCAGCATCTGCATCACATGCAACAAACACGAAGTTGGCGATGGACTATATTGCTGCGCCGAGCGGGAAAACTTCTTTGTTTTAAACGAAGAAAAAAATTGAGAAAGCACCATCCAATTACTGAATCGTCAGTGCACATCTCGGGGCAAAAAGCTGTACCTATCCCCCCATCCATAGAAGAAAAAGGAGATGCCCAAAAGCAAAAAATAAGCCACAGG
>CAZYBL010000118.1:0-3840 GCA_964645805.1 uncultured Candidatus Peribacteria bacterium
ACGTAACCAAGTATCGGCTATCTGGCTTATCTCATATTCACCATCAAGCCAAGGCAGTAGAACTGCAAGAAAAGAAATCACGCAACTGGATCCCAACAGAGTGTGTAACCAACCCCATGAAGATCCTTTTGACTTCGAAGTGTTTCGCATCGTAATCATGACACGTCTCCTCTTTTTAACGGCTTTTGAATGACCAAACGTCCTCCTAAGACTAACACTCTTTTCTCTCTTTTTACCCTTTTTTCTCTTTTTTCTCTTTATATAATGGTCCCAATGCATGCCTTCATCCTAGCCGGCGGATTTGCAACCAGGCTCTGGCCCCTGACCGAGAAGAGAGCCAAACCTCTGCTCCCATTGGCTGGAAAGCCAATCATCACTCACATTGTGGAGAAAATTCCTAAGGATATTCCTATAACCGTCAGTACTAACATGGTATTTGAGGAAGGATTTGAGAATTGGAAAAACGAGATTGGCAGAGAAAACATCGAAATCCTGATCGAGGATACTGCAAGTGATGATCATAAGCTTGGGGCTCTGGGCGCAGTTAGTAAGTGGATTCAGGATGCAAGTATTGATGAAGATGTATTGCTTTTAACTGGTGATAATTACTTTGGGTTTGAGATTAGTGATTTTCTCAAAGCTTATAAAAGTGAAACTCCCCTACTCGCCGCTTTTGATATAAAAAGTAAAGAGAAGGCAAAGTCATTTGGGACTGTTGTATTAAAACAATCAACCATCAACCATCAACCTTCAACTTCTTATATTGAAGCCTTTGAAGAAAAACCACAAGAACCTAAATCAACTTTAGTAAGTACCGGTTGTTCAATAATCCCTAAAAAAATACTTCCTATACTGGTTAAATATGCGAGGAGGAAACCCGATAACGTAGGCGGAATATTTGAGGAACTCTTGAGGCAAGACATTAAAGTTGAATGTTATAAATTTACTGAGCCTTGGTTTGATATTGGATCATTCGAAGCTTATTTAAGTGCAACAAACGAACTTGTTGGTAATCAGATTGTTATTGAAGACGGCGCAAGTTGTGAAGAAACTGAATGTCAAGGTAGCGTAGTTATTGGTCCAAACTCTAAGGTGAGAAATAGCAATCTTAAGAACGCTGTTCTGTTCGAGAATTGTGAAGTTTCGGACTGTGATCTTACGAATTGTATTATTGATTGTGATTGTGAGCTAAAGAATATTGATTTAAATGGAAAAATGCTCAGAGAAAATACTAGATTAATGGATTAAATCAATCTAGACTCGAAACCTATGAAAAAGCTACTGATTACTTCAATTTCTCTATTATTTTTGACTGCCTGTGGCCAACCAACACTGGTTCTTGATGTTGAGTTTTCTACGGATGAAGAAGATTTAAGGACCAATCTAGAAGCTGCGGCAGAAAGAGTTATTGAACGAATGGCTTACGCCATCGAGGAAACAACTCCCGATATTTCCACAAAAGACCGCGGGGACGGGCTAAGAATGATTATAGGATTAGAAAACGAGTCAACGGTCGATGCTCTCGCGGAAGGGCTGACCACTCCTTTGAATTTAGCTTTTGCAATAGAAGCGCAGGAAGGAGAGGCTCCGGATATCTCCAATGAACAATTCGGGAACTTTATGTTCTCGGATTTTAAGGGAGAACACATTACATGGGTTAATGTAGAGAATGTTACCGCCAGAGAGCTGGCAGAGAACGCCTTACCCGAAACAGGCATTGCAATCGTTATGATTATTTCCGAAGAAGGACAAAAGATATGGAAGTTGATACAAGAAGAACATGAGGGCAAAAAGATGGGCCTATTTGTTAGAGGTGGATTGGTATCCATTACACAAATTCAAAACGTAGAAACTCCTGGAATATTTACTATCTCAAACATTCCAAGTCCTGAATTGGGGATGGTATTTGCGGACGACATAAACGTTGGGAGGTATGCGACGTTTAAAGTACTCCCCTAACTCTTGCGTTATCTATAGAATAGCCCCAATGTTTAATCGCAGATCCAAATATTGGCCCGGAATAACAATCATAATAGCAATTTTCATCTTGATAATTGCTCTTCCACAAAGCAAGCGCCAATGGGTACCATCGTTTCTAAGGGCCCCTAAGCTTCATTACGGTCTTGACCTGGTTGGAGGCACTCAGCTGGATTTTAGAATTTCTGAGAGGGAGATGCTGGAGCAGACTGAGATTCTTAAGGAAAGTATCGAGATTATGGAACGCGAAGGAGCACCGCCGGATAATATCAATGCGGCAAGAGCACAACTAATCGCAATTGAAGAGCAACAACGAACTATTGTTGAAGCAATCCGAACAGTTCTTGAGCGCAGGATTAACGCACTTGGTGTTAGCGAAGCTGTAATTACTCCTTCATATATTGGAAACGAGAAGCATTTATTGGTTGAGTGTCCCGGTGTTGTAAATACTCAGGAATGTATTGATACCGTTGGTAAAACAATCAAGCTTGAGTTTAAGGAAGAACACACCGAACCGACTGAGGAGTATGAAAGCACGGTCAGAGGACGCGTCGCATCTGCAATGGATAGAGTTACTGAAAGCGGAGAGACGCTAGCAATTGTTGGTCAGGATCTGAGCGATGAACTTGGTATTGGATTTGAGGATGAGCGTGCATTTTTCTACGATCAATTGCATGACGGACTTAATTCCATGTGGAATAAAGGACCAAGTTCAGGGATAAGGCAGATTGAAGGTAGCATTACCGTTCCGGAACAAGTTGAAGGAGAAATTACTCTCAGAGAAGTACCAGGTGTTTTTCTGGCTGAAGTAACCAAGGATCGTGAAAAGATTGGACGTAGGATTACAGATCCAAAAGTAGCTCTGGAGCACCTGGCAGACACTAATGAGGGTACGACTTTCAGGAGCTTCGAAGATGAACTTCTTGAACCAGGTCCACTGGCAGAGACAATTAAGACAACCATCCCCGGAAGAATGGATAATGTGACTATCAGCGAAACGGAAGTGAATATTGTTCACGTGGTATCTTTCACAGAAGGCGCAGAAGAGATGGAAGCGAGTCATATACTGATTGCATACAAGGGAGCTCTTTCTGCAGACGGCGTAGATAGGACAAGGGATGAAGCCAAGGAATTTGCTGAGGAACTTCAAGGCCGAATTGAAGGAGGAGAAAACTTCGAAGACCTTGCAAAAGAACATTCTGATGGACCTTCGGGAACGGATGGTGGAAGTTTGGGATCCTTTGGGCGCGGTGCAATGGTTCCAGCATTTGAAGAAGCAGCATTTGCGTTGGCTGAAGGAGAAATTAGTGAACCTGTCGAGACTCAATTCGGTTTTCATCTTATTCGCGCAGACAAAGTGCCTAAGAGCGCTGAGGATATGGCCACTTTTAACCTACTAATAATCAAAGGAGAAGATGCTCTTACAAAAGCTTCCCAGTTTAAGTTTGATATGGAGAATGGAAAAATCGAGAGACAGGAAGAAGTCGCATACTTAAGAACTTTATTCTTCTCTCTCCTTCCAACAGGATGGAAAGATACAACGCTTGATGGTAAACACTTCAAATCCGCAACTGTAACTTTGGATTCCGCGACTAACCTGCCCGTTGTTCAGATTATATTCGACGCACAAGGTGGTAAAATCTTCCATGAACTTACAAAGACCAATGTTGGCAAGCGAATTGCGATCTTTGTAGGAGGCCAATTAGTCTCCGCTCCAACAGTCCAGACCGAAATTGCAGGAGGAATTGCAATTATTACCGGAAGTAGAACTTTTGAAGAAGCTAAGAAATTAGCACAAGACCTAAATACAGGAGCAATCCCCGCTCCAATATACCTTGCTGGGCAAAGGACAGTCGAAGCAAC
>CAZYBL010000119.1:0-3719 GCA_964645805.1 uncultured Candidatus Peribacteria bacterium
AGAGGTATTTCGCTGGAAAATCAAGGATTATGCATTTCAGAGTTGAAGAAACTCACATCTGCTATTGGTCATATTTAGCTTATACTCGTTATTTAGAGCTATTTTTGTGAATTACCTCCGGAAGCTAATCTTTGAAACACTTTCCAACATGCTTCGTTTATACATTTGACAAGCTTAATTAACAGTGTTACTTTGCCCTCAAATGCCACCTATATTCAATCAGTATCGCAAGTATCGCCGAACCCTCCGTGAGGAGAGGGCGGTGTCGTTGAATATAGGTCAAACAAGATAATTTGCCTGTGATTAGCGATTTCTCCCCCTCCTCATGGAGAGGGGGTTGTTTTTCTGTGTGTCAGAAAAACGTGAAAGGGCTTTTTTGCCCTTCAGATCTTTCACAGTCACAGGCAGAAAAGGAGAAGAGAGATGTTTAACTTGAACCTGGTAATCATGAGAGGTTCTGACCAGGAACTCTTCGTCGTTATAACCGACAAGACGACAGAAGAGTTTGCAGATGAATTCGAAAGAGACTGGGAACCAGGTTTCGAAATCATCGGGCAACTTCACGGTGATTACTTTGCCGAGAAGTGCCACAAGGGTTTCCTTGAGGAACGGTTCCTCAACGACACCGAACTCTGGGATTACATTAGTTCCACCATACACTTGGTTGGAATAAGTGTTGCCGAGGTGATACTTACTGAGTTCGTAAAAGTACTCAGTGGAGTGGGTTTTGGAAAGTTAGAAGAGTAGTTTTTTGGAAAAGGAGAGAGAAGATGAAAACTGAGAAAAAAGTTGCAGTCATCGTTTGCGGACTGGAAGGAGAGACTTTGAGGATTGTGAACCACGCGTTCTTCGAGACCGGAAGAGATCTGAGGGATCATCCCAAGGGCGACAGGGTGATAGTTGGCAACAAACCAGATGAACTGGTTGAGCTGATACAAAAAGGCCTGGTTGCTTCGGTGATTACCATCGGAAAAGTGGATGGAATGGAGATCGAGGACTTCTTAAAGTCCAAGATTCCCGGCTTTGATCTTCCGATCAGCCCGATCCAACTCAATCTTGCCGGCATATCCTCGGTTATTACCGGGTGTATCCTCCAGCGCCTAGACTGCCTGTGATATTCCCCCGCTGTCCCATCTGTGGATGGCGGGGATTTAAACTTGCATTTATATGATCTAACCAATAACATCGGTGGTCCATGACAGATGAAATTACAAACAAAGTGCTTTTAAGCCACATGCAAGGTATGAAAAGTGAGCTTATTGAGCGAATTGCGAAGCTTGAAGTTAAAGTTGATAACTTAGAAAAGAAAGTAGATGATGGCTTTGAAGACGCAAGACGACACAGAGAAGCTCTTCAGAAAGATTTGGATGCTTCTATTATCATGCTTGGTAAACACAAAGCAAAATTAGCAAAAATATCAGTCTAATTTTTTCTTCGCCTGCCGATCCCCCGAATCAATCTCCAGCACCCGCCTGAACGCAGCCTGAGCTTCTTTAGTCTGCCCTCGATGCTCATAGATCAAACCAAGATTGTAATAAACCGACGGCATATTCTTATTTAGCTCTTCTGCCCTTACTAACGACTCGTAAGCCGTATCAACTTTCCCCTGCATCAGAAGTATTCCACCAAGCATAGCATGCGCCTGTGCGTCATTTGGATTCAGGGCAATCGCTCTCTGGTACATAGGAACCGCCAAATCAAACTGCCCGGTTGCTTTGTAAACTTGAGCTAAGTTAAACAGTGATCTTGTATTTTCCCTGACCTCAAGAGCTTGTTTATAAAGTTCCATCGCCTCCTCCATATCACCATTCTCCGCTCGAATCCCTCCCAAGTTATTCAGAGCCATATATGAATTTGAACTAACATCAATCGCGTGCGCAAAAAGTGCTTCGGAGTTTCTCCATATAAGAGATTGTTTGAAACTAAGAACTGCCAACACTGCAATTATCAAAAATGCAAAATGAAACGCTCCTTTTCTTATAAGCGGAGCTACGAAAAATAGAATTCCAACAATCGCAAGGTACGCATATCTGTCAGAAGCAAAATAAACATCCGAGATTCCCATTTCTCCACCCTTCATAACATTAACAAAAGACGGAATGATCATCAGCAGGAAAAAGATTACCGCGAATGCAAATAGACGAGTGTATTTAAGGCTCCATTTGACGAGTCCTATCAGGACTGCAATTAAAGCAATCCCGATTAGAATCCTTGGATGAGTAATGCTGACTGCGTCTGTGAATGGATAAAAGATCGAGAGGCCAAATGGTAGGAAGAACTTTTGAATATAGAATGGAATCGAGACAAAAGAGATCAATACTGGCGTCGTGAATTCAAGCACCTGCGTCCTTTTCCCGAATATCGCAATAACAAGGAATACCGCAGAAGCTATGAAGTACGGCAATTTGTTTTTAATCTGATTTTTATCGATCCTCTCTCCCCTACTCCAGTCAGTTGCAATCAGAACTAATGGGAATAATGCTATCGAGACTTTTGAAAGTAGTCCTAATACAAATAGAAATACACTTCGCCAATAATACTTACCCGTTGACTTATATCTAAGATACAAATAATAGCTCCAAAGCATAAACACTGCGACCAAAACATCTTTCCTGCCGCTGATCCAACCTACGGCTTCGACATTGAGCGGATGAACAGCAAAGATTAGGCTAACTATTAGTGCTGATTTTCTTGAAAACAGTTGTTTGAAAATAAGAAAGATCAAAATTACATTGATGATGTGCAGAATTAAACTAGTGATGTGATATGCAATGGGATTAAGTCCGAATAATGAATATTCGATCTGATACGTGAGCAAAGAAACCGGCACATAAAGCTCCGGATCATATGAGCTGAAGATTTTTTTGACGTTTTCCAGAGTCAGTCCGTGAACTTTAGGATTATCTATAATCAAAAGCTCATCATCAAGAGCAACAAAGTCTCCCGTGGCGGCCATGTAGCCGAAGATAATTACCGGAAGAAGTATGAATATCAGAATTTCCCAAGAAATTAATCTTCGTAATCTCATTGGGTTAATTGTCAATTCTCAATTATCAATTGTCAATTATTATCCAATTGTCATTACTTCCCTAACCCCATTCTCCGTCAAATGAATATGCTTACGATTAATATTGATCAATCCCGCTTTCTCAAGCTCGTTTAACTGCTTGGTGACAGTCTCGCGCGTGAGCCCTGTCATATTCCCAAGCTTCTCGTGTGTGATTTTGGTTGGACGCTTAAGGACTTCCGGGAGAATGCTCTCTGAGTCTTTCTGGTTAATCAATCTAATCGTCGCAAGGATCCTATCCTTCGCCTGAAGAGAAGCGAGCGCTTTTATTTGAGCCTCGTATTGTGACAGACGTTTGCTTAGAACTTTGAGCGCCCTGAGTGCAACCTCCGGACGTTTCTTAAGAATCTGCAAGAAGTAATCAGCAGGCAATGTACATATATAAGCTTTCTCTGTGACCTCTGCATAATGCTTGTCTGATCCCTCGGAATCGAACCCGATGTTTCCAAAGACAGATCCAGGTTTTAGAATATCTAATACCACTCTTTTACCATCAACTGATTTATATAACGTAACTTCCCCTTCTTTTAGAACATAAACATTTTCGACTATGTCTTGGGGAGTATAAATGAACTGCTTGCGGTCAAGCTGCTGATCAATTACTCCGGATACCATCTCGTGCATATCCTCTTCGCTAATTCCTGCAAAGAGT
>CAZYBL010000120.1:0-1485 GCA_964645805.1 uncultured Candidatus Peribacteria bacterium
CCGCTCATCCTGGCTTCCAACCCTGTTGAAGATCTCTGAGGTGAATGGGTTGTAGCTCTTGCGGAATATCTGATTTATGATTCTGCGGGACATATATTCAGGGTAGGCTGTGTGGATGGCTGTCGCGTCCCAGATCATGCCGTCGATGTAGACCTTCGGGCCCTCGATTATTCCCCTCTGGAAGCATTCGTCAAGGTAGACCATCAATTCCTGGGCGCGGCCGACTCCGAGAACTGGAACCAGCACCTTTCCTCCCTTCTTGAAGGTGTTGTTTATTACCTGGACGAGTTCCTCTTCAGCCTCCCTTCTCGGGGGCTGATAGTCCTTGTTTCCCCCATAGGTACTTTCCAGGATTAGGGTTTCGACCCTCAGAAAATCGTTGTGCGCACGCTCGAGGAGGCGTGTTGGTGCATACTTCAGGTCTCCGGTGTAAACGAGATTGTGCAGACCGTCACCGATATGGAGGTGGGCTATTGATGATCCAAGAATATGGCCTGAGTTGTAAAGGGTAAGTTTCGTGTCGGGAGTTATGTCCGTGACTTCTGACCATTGCAATGGCATGGTGTGCTTGATTACTGACTTGACGTCCTTTTTTGAATAGGGAACAGCTTTACCCTCCTTTTGGGCTACGTCGACGTAGTCCAACTGAAGCAGTGTCATGAGGTCTCTCGTCGGGGCTGTACAGTAGACAGGACCGTCGTACTGGTATTTGTAGAGATATGGAATGAATCCTGAGTGGTCAAGGTGGGCGTGCGAGACTATCACAGCATCTAGTTCCTTTATCTGGAATTCTGGAAGGGTGAGATAGGGAAATGCGCTCTTATCATTTGAAGCGACGTTTACCCCACAGTCGAGGAGGATGCTGCTGTTCGGAGTTTGAACGAGTATTCCAGATCTTCCAACCTGTCTGAAGCCACCGAGGGCCGTCATTCTAATCCACTCGATCTCGTCCGGGACTTTCTCGTGGATTTGCTTACCCATTCTCTTGAAGAATTCTCTTCTATCCTTGCTCTCCGCTATAAGAGTCTGGCGGATTGTCGTGATGATCTGAGAGGGGATAATTGGGGTTCTCTTTACCTCAGGCAGCCACAGTATCTTTTCCTTGATTTCAAAGAGTGTGGCTCCGGCCTTTCCTATTACCAAACCTGGTTTCTCGGCCTCGATTATTACCTTGTTGAAGTCGGGAATGAAGGAGAGGTCTGTGTTGTTTGCCTCTTCGGGGATGATTTCCCTTATTATCTTCTCTGCATCGTCTGGCTCGAGGAGTATGGAGGAATCTGGCCTAACTTCTATTCTTTTCTTAAACTCCCGCACAAGGCCTTTTACTGTTTCGTTATCGAGGATTGGGGGGTTCTTGGAGTATATAACTACCAAAGGCCCCTCATAATAGACCTCAGTAACATCGGCCTTTGCTGGAAGCTTTTCCTCTATTTTTTTCAGAACTTCCATTTTTACCGTGAATTATTATCTGATGATTTTGGAATC
>CAZYBL010000120.1:1495-3692 GCA_964645805.1 uncultured Candidatus Peribacteria bacterium
AGCTATTCAGACTGCTCACTTAGACTACTTCAGGAGTCGCTCAATTTCTTCCTTCGGAACGTCTGTGAAGCCACCCTTCGTGATTACCGCCATGGAAACGCCGTTTCCAGTTGCAGCATCCCTTGCGAGTGCGCTCTTAAGGGCTTTGGCAACAACCTTCTTCCCCTCTTCCACTGATAGTCCAACCTTGTAAAGGTTCTCAAGGACACCATAGGCAACTGGGGAACCAGAGCCGGTTGAGCTATAGTTCAAGCTCGTAGAGTTGTGGTGCGTTATCATATCCACCCAGGATTAGCTGAGTCAGGAACGGGTACATCTTGTATTGATTGAGGATGTTGCTTAGGAGTGTGGCAGCTGCGTCGACAGGCATTGGCTTGGTCTGGAGCTTGTACAGAGCCGCCTCCGCCTTGAGGATTCTAATCAGCTGCTGGTTGTCTCCAACCCCTCCGGCAATGGTAAGCCCGAGATGGTCGTCGATTTTGTGGACCTTGATTGCCTCCTTATCGGCAATCAAAAAGCCCATTGTGGCGCGCTGATCTGCTGCAATTATGACTCCATCGGTACAGATTAGTCCGACGGTTGTTGTCCCTTTCAAGTATTCCTTAATTTTATTATCGTCCATAGAAATCTCCCAGAACAAGTTCGGAAAGTAGTTGGGAATTCCTATTTATATATCTTTCGGAAAGTCTGGCTTTGCACAAAGCTCAAATTCTGCACAAAAGTACTTCTTGTTGCACAAAAGTTAATTTCACCTATAAAACTATTTTTTCTTCGATTTAGCTTTAAGCTTATTTGTAGGAACCGCACACATCCAATCTGTATAACGAATTGTAAGAGATACTAATATTATAAGACTAATCATCTTAGATAGAGACCAACCAAGTTCATTCATTGGATAATTCCTAAACCACCCAATAATTGCATCGAGCATTTCTGAGTAGAACAACACAGTAAATGAAGCAACCATAGCAATCATTACTGTCTCTCTTCTACGTATCTCACTCAAAGCCATATATTCTTTTAAACCCCCATCATATAAAAATCTTAAAATCCATTCAGATATCGAAAAGGCTAAAAGGATGAGGGAAGACCATATAGAGTATGTTAACAGAAGAGCAGATATGCATACTTATAATCTTCGCCCTGATGGCAATAATTAGTTATGCATTCAATTACTACGTCCTATAGAATCATTCTTCAATCTTTTCTATTTTGATGTGTTTTGCGCCGTCTGATTTGACTACAGAAACACTTACTTTTTTCTTATAATCAAGACCTAATTTCTTGAGTTCTGGGGTAAGGAATACAACATATCCTTCACCCCATTTGACTACTTTCTTCTCGCTCATGCTCAAGATTTTTTCCATCTTGGAAATGCTTAAATACTATTAGATTATGAATAGTATATGTAGAGAGTACACGTAGTAGAATACCAGTATGAAAGAGCAATCTAGTATCAAAAAAGAGAAAAACAGGCGAGTAAAAAGCACCCATATCTTGATTCTCATTTTATTGATTTTGTTAGCCGTAAGTGGATTCGAGGCTTATCAGAATTACAATCTGTCAAATGAACTGAAGGATCTAAAATACTATTCTTCAACACAAGCAAACAAGATATCTTCTCTTGATGGGAAAATTAATTCTCTTGAGAATCAGAAGGAAGAGCTATCAAATACGATTCAAAACAAAGAGGATATTATCCACACCCAACAAAATACCATAAATTATCAGTCTTCTGTTATTGATGAACAAAGAGCAGAAATAGCCGCTCAGCAACAGAGTATAGATTATCTCTCATCAAAACTTGGCCAGACCACTCAAGAACTGGGAACTGTTACAAATTGGTACAATATAGCAAAACAGTATGAAGAGCGCGTCAATCAAGGAGTCTCTCTAAGTCTTGCTTACAATCTCTTGAGTGATATAGACTTAACTGAAAAATGGATCAAGAGCAGAGGGATAACTTCCTATTGGGTAACTAACGATGACGCAGAAATATGGAGCCGCGCAGAAGATATCTATATTTGGCTTGGAAACAATTATGACTATTGCAGTGACCGCGCCTTCTGTGTCGGGAGTTCTTGTACACAGTTACAGTTTTTCTCGCCAGATGAGTTGATAGGTGGTTCAACTGATGCTCTTTGTGGAGATTGTGACGACCAGGCTCATTTGTTTGTTGGTATGATGTATGCTTCTG
>CAZYBL010000121.1:0-3656 GCA_964645805.1 uncultured Candidatus Peribacteria bacterium
ACTCTCATTACAATAAATAACCAGGATGGCAAGCAAACAATCCGCCAAAGACTTATTAGCCAAAACACCATTTGCGGACGTCCGCGTTACTAAGACGCAGGGAAAAGATTTTGCCTTTAAACTCTCGCGCTTCTTTGAGGACAACTCTCTCGAAAAACTAAGAGTGGAGCGCGATTACTTCAACAACTCTTCTTTCGAGTTCCACCTGTTCGAAGACCAGGAGGGCCTCTGCGCCATGATTGTTCTGCTCCCAGACGGCCCGGATATGAACATTTACCGAGTTGTAATAAGAAAAGACATACATGAAGCAGACTACTTCAAACTCCTCTACACATATGCGACAAAGTACATCGAAGAAAATTACAAGGAAGACTACTACAACATCAAAATAACAATCTCTCCGCTTCTCGTCCATGAAGATCCCTTATTCAGTGAGGTACTTCAGGAATTCATCGAAGACCTTGGCTACAAAAGAGGAGACCGCGAGTTCCTTATCCAATACTTTAAAAAACTAAGAAAGATACCCTCCCGAGTTGTGGAAAAGGAAAAGAAAGCAACTGAGAAGGCAATTGCTACGGAAGTGAAAACAGAGAAGAAGAAAGCAGAGAAAGCAAAGAAAACGGACAGGCCTAGGAAAAAGAAACAAAAACCTAAACCAACACCACCAGAAGAACCACCCGAACCAGAAGAACCTCCCAAACCAGAAGAACCACCCAAACCAGAAGAACCGGAAGAGCAAAAACCTGAGTCTGAACCAACACCACCAGAAGATATAGAACTTCAAAAAGAGCCCCTAAAAGATGTTGAATTTCCACCAATGACGAAAGATAAGGCCCTTGATCTAATGAATACCATACTGACGATGCTTCTCCATATTGTAGATTCACCCGACAGCGGTGGGAAGACACTAAAAGACGTCATGAATAAAACAGGCTTGCCAAGGGCCAACATCTACGCAAGCTTCGAAAGCATCTGTAAAAACGCATTTATCCCTATCGATGAATTATTCCTTGAGAAGTTCGATACTGCAGAAAAATTGCTAACAGAAATCGAGGAAGATAAAAGAGAGGAAGGCGAAGAAAGTACATGGATACTGTTTAAACATTACATGGGTCTCGGATTCATGGACTTATTTATCCCAACGGACAAAAAATCCATTGAAATAGAAATCCTTCCTGCCAAAGGTATTGAGGCACAGGCAGAATCGGGCTACAGAAAGGGAGAACATGGCTACAGGAAGAAAAATGATGCCACATTCCACGTATTCAAGAAACTAACTTTTCTCATGGGCCTGAAGGCAATTGAAATTGCAGAAGAATATGGAATCTCCCGCGAGAAAATCAAAATATTGGAGCACCCTTATAAAAACATCGAAGACCTAGTTGCAGTGGACGTCCTGAAATACCAACTCGGAATCCCCGTAGACGTGGAATAATTATTGGTTAGATGCCCGCGCCGAGATTTGAACTCGAGTCTATGGCTCCGCAAGCCATTAGGATATCCAAGCTACCCCACGCGGGCGTGTGGTGTAATACATTATAGATACTGTATAAAAATCATTCGTTTCGTTTTAGTATTGCGTCTTTAATCTTCACTAATTTACCTATAGTAGCTTCTTTCCTTGAGTTTTATTTTGTTTATTTCTTTCACATTAATCTGGCCTTTACTTTTTATCCGTTCTTTTAGCTGATTGCGCCGCCTAGTAAGCCTATCCTGTTTATTCTTAATAGTGTAGATGGAGAAAAATTGTTTTTTGGAATATTCTTCTCTGCTTCTTATTAAGTATACTGCATAATATGGTTCCCTTGTCAATAGGCCATGTACTTTTTTGTATTTAACGTTCGTATACTTGGCAATTTCAGTTATCGTAAGTGCAATTGGGCTATAATAGAGAAAGGCCACAATCTTTACCAGACCTATTGTTTTTTCCTTTGTGCTTATTTTAGAATTGTAGACTCCTCCCTCAAGCAACTCTTCACTTAAATATTCATCTCCCTCTTCAATACATTTTTTGCAGAGTAAATAGAGTACTATATATGACACCCAACAATCATCATTATCATCTTTATACCAATCTTTGATATCATTCTCACATATGATCTTACTATTGTACCCATCTGCCCTAAGCAAATCATTTATGAACAACATTTGTTTATATGCAGTATCTCCTCCTTGGCTCTTCAAGAACTTGATGATTCTGAGTTTTAGCTGGTCAGTTATTTTACCCCAAATCCACCTTATTGGAGGTGGTCTCAGCTCCCAATCATCTGCCCCATTCTTATCATCATCTTCATCTTCTATAAACTCGTCTAGAAAGAGGATATTATCTTTGTCATCATTTCTCTCTTTTTTGGGTTGTCTCTCTCTCATTTCATCATATATGTGTCCCAGTGGGCATACTGGGATAACACAACGCTTTCCAACGAAAACTGAAATTGCTGTTAGAACCTTTACAACAAGTGCTCGATCCAATAGCATATTTCCGTCTTTCCGTTTTTTAAGAGTTTCATAGATACTTTCGCCACGCTCTTCCAGTGTCTCTAGAGTTTGATAGACCGTCAAATTTGTTCGGGCAACCTTCAGGTTCATATTTTCAAGAGCTTCCCTTAGTTCGTTGTAGCCTTGCAGGAGGTAGCCAAGGGCACCTTTTTCCTTCTCTTCATTACCTTCCGTTCCATCTTCAGACGGCACGATTAAAAGCAACCCAGATAGTCTCTTCTTTACATCATCATTATCAAAGAGATCTAGTGCAGCCCTTAGATTACCCTCAATACGTTTTATTCTCTTTTGGGTACGGCCAGGTTTACCTTTCTTCCCTAACTGTCTCTTTAGATAGCCTTTGAAGTCTTTTTCATCTATTAAATAGAGATTTTTTTGTTTATTGCTATCTTTTTTTGTTAATGCATATATTATTCGATCAATGAGATCCTTTTGTCTATCCTCTTGACCTCTTTCGCTAGTATCCATCAAGTATTTCATGTCCGTGATTGCTGAGTTAAGATGCTCCGTGACCTCATCAGTTCGCTCTTTCATCTCCCTTCTTTTATTCAGACAATCAATTATTCCCTCTAGGGAAACAGCACACTCTTCCAATTTATAACCTGCAAATTGAAGGAAGGCAATTTTCCTATTTACCTCACGCAATGGTTGATATGAAATATCTTCTAGCAATCTAGACGTATCAATATTGTCAGAGATTTGCACCATTAACTTGAGATAATTTTTTCTGTAATTATCTCTTATCTCATTTACCTTTTTGTCAATCGCTCTAGAACATACGGCAGCAGGGCCCCTTTGATTCCTGCTTATTGTATGCATTGTTTTACTATACTCTGTTGTACTCTCGTCTGTTGTACTATCCATTATGGTACTATTCTATTCTGGATTTTTTGAATCTTTCGGATGGTCCTGGTTTGCAATACTCTTTCGAATATTCTTGAAGATTTCAAACGCTCTCGTCGCATCATCCTCTGACAGTATAAAGACGACTTCGTTCACGGTTGATCCCATATGAATGACGTTTATACTATTCCTGGCAAAGACTCCTGTAAGGAAGTAGAACAACCCCAGGGGCTCAAAGGCGGCCCCCATGTCTTTGAATTCAAAGGCCACGAGGTTGCTCATCCTCTTGATTAGCACGTCTGCGGGGATCCTGC
>CAZYBL010000122.1:0-3537 GCA_964645805.1 uncultured Candidatus Peribacteria bacterium
CCTGTGCTCTGAATCCTCAGATCCGAATGAAATGTATTTGACTAGTTGCAGCCCGGAAAATCTTAAGTCTATTATGACCAGAAGAACTTTCTGGGGAATGGATTCGTGCGAAGTTGGTGGATGGAGAACAAATGATTTTGGATTTAGAGTACTTGATCCAGGCACAGAAACGTGGAAAATCTGTAAACCTGATGACAACGAAGAAGCCAACGAAAGCCTTTTGCCTGATGATTGCGATGGAATTGAACCGGATGCACCCAGGCAATATCACTGTGGGAATTGCGCAGTAGACCTTTATTGTCACGACAATGCAGAACCCGACGATGGTTTTTCAGGCTGTGCAAACTCAGTATTAGTCAGTCCAAAAAATAACCATGGAGTAATACCTGTGTGCATACCTTCTATGACTACTCATAGTGGACTGTATTACTTATACCTTGCTGGATTAGTACAAGCACAATCAATATGCAATATGGAGATGGGCACAAGGCCCTTTATAGGATCAGGAACTAACTATGGTCACGGAGAAGAAGGAAAAAAGGATTGCTGTACCGCAAACATTACCTCGGCCAGAGTAATGTGCAACGCGCTCGCTGAGGATGGAAACTTTGAAGATCTGGATTTGTCGATTGAGGAATGTTCCGCAGTATACGCAAACAAAATCTGCTCCATATACAGAGTAGCAGATCCTAATAATCCAGGAGAATTTATCGAAGCATGCACAGGCGATAATCTAAATTATAATCAGATGCTAGATATTGAAACAGATATTGCACTGGCACTGCATGAAAACGCAGCCGGAAGACCTACATCTTGTCCTGATCTGATAGAAATGACTTACGATGATGAGAAATCCAGACCCGGAATGGTGCTTAGATCTCTGCCACAAGTATGTTCTCCCGATTGCGAAGCAAAATATGCAAATACAATTGGAAACAATATGTGTTATGTCTCGCAGTGCGTAGAACAAACAATAGAAGAACATAGAAGAATAGGGGGGAGATGGGGCTTTCTTTCTACAGATCAGTCATTTCCTTGGGACTATATGGCAAGAAGAGATCCTATTATTGGAACTGTGCTGCCTGCACCACCAATTCCTCAAGTAAAAATCCCTCCATATCGTGCAGAGATGCTCGCACTCAAACTGGATCTTGCGCTTTGCCAATTAAACGGCTTGCCTGTTATGTATCCACCAATCAAGTGTGCATTCCAGGAAACCAAGAGATTAAATCTGCATCCTGCAGAATATATTTCACTAGGCACGGGATTATTCGGGCAAAAAGTATCAAATGCTATTGCGTCATCCGGGCTGGAAACCATGGCACAGAGCCTGGGATCTAGAATTGGAACCTCACTTTATGAAAGTTACTTAGGATTCTCAACCCGAGCATTCTCTGAGTTAATGAATAGTGCAAATACTCTTCTACGCGGAGTATCTAATGTTAATTTTTCTACCTTTATGTGCCCGAGGAAATGAAAAGACTAAACGCTATCAATGGCTATCAACTGATCTTGGTATTATTAGTATCTTTATTAATCCCAAAAACAATTTCAGCTGTCCCTTACCCTGACTGCAATCTTCACGTCGGGCTTAACCCTGCAATGGAATCAATAATCGAAGAGGGTGGCCCAGGTGATCCACTTATATTCCATCTTCCGCCAATATCAGACTACACTAGGGAAGTAATTGAGCGCACCGAGAAGGGTATCTTATACGCCAAGTCTAACCAAAAGAATCAGACTTTTACTAATAATGAATTTAGTAACTGGCTTAGTAAAGCATATCAAGCATATGCAAAGATACTTGATACAGAAATCAATGTAATCATGCAGGAACGCGAGCTATATGATGTAACTTCGTGCCTGAATGTAGATATTATTCTGATAGAAACACAAATGGAGCGTGCCAGATGTGCTCTGCAGTGGGCAGTAGCAGAAAAAAGACATAACTCTATTACTATGCTTGCAGAAGTTATTGAATTTCTTTTGGAACGATATGATGCACTTCTTAAAGGAGCAAGAGACAATACCTATTCTGATAGTGGTTGGTTTGAGATAAGGAATTTTGATCCTCCGGGATACAAATATCAGTGCGCTAATGATTTGTGCGTACCAGTATTCAACCCAACGTCGGGAACCAACTACAGCACACTGGATGTTTGCCAGGTTGAAAGTGGATGTCCTATCCCTAAAAAATGTCCTTTCCATTCCACATATCTTCCTCCAGTCGAAACACAATCTGGATCTAATATTTTTGTTTATGGATGTGATATAACTGTAACTGGAAATTATGCAACGCTACCGACGTTCGAAGATTCTCCAATCCCTGAAGTTTTTTACGAAGAGTACAGAGCATTCCAGAGGATAATGAGTGAACGAACCGGAATCATCGCAGATGCAGAAAATGTTAAAACTGCTTACGAACAAATCGATGCATGGATGGGAAGAACCCCTCCCGAGGAACTTGAAAATTTTGGGAGCTTACTTACTGCCAATAGAATCCACAAAGAGCGAGTCGGATGCAGTCTTAAAGATTATCCCAATACAAGCCAACCCATCCACTTACCAAGACCAGATGATCAGGGAATATATCCAACTACAGTAAATTACGAGGATGTCTGGCCGCCTACATGGCCGGATGGTGCAATAAGGTGGGAAACACATGGACCATTCTCCTTTGAAAAGAATAACCTTAGGTTATTGCGTGAGTATTTTGTGGTGCGCGAATCGTGGGGTAAAAAACGTCCACTTTGGTACAACTTGCCACCTTATTTGGGCCTTTCATATTTCTTCCAGTTATGGATAAGGGGCGAAATTAAGCAGTGGGATGTGCATCAAGAAAGATTAACCAGTGCATCTGTTACTCATGCAACCGATGCATCGCGACAAACGGTTATGCAATTCGATGAAGTTAGAAAAGCAATGAGTGAGTTCAGCGGTATCGTAAACCACATACAACCAAATGATACCATCCGTGGATTTACCAGAAATCTGGCATATTTCCTGCGAAGAACTTGTATAGATAGACCATGTAATGATCGGCTTGAGTTGGTCCTAAAGATTATCTTCAAAGATGAATGTTTCCCTTATACGACTGGGGGATATAAAGATGAGGAGATGATGAAGAAATGTGGAGATTAACTCAATTACCCCTCAAAATACACCCTCCCCCCAGGGGTGGGTATAGACTTCGGGTGGCGGGCTGGTAGTTAATAGTGGCATCTCAAAAACCTTAGTCAATATCATTTCAAAAAAAACTTTGACCTTCCCTGACTTTTTCTCATCAACTAGACTTCTTTGACGTTCCCCCTAAGGGGGGAACAACAAATATCAAACCACAATTTGTTAGTTAAGTCATTCCACCACATTAATCTTTGCAAAGAATAGCAATTGTCCCTACAATCCAATCCAATTTTCCCCCCTACCTCATGCCATGCAAAACTCCAAAGTGTCTTCCTATAATAATCGTTATAGCAATAGTCGTCGGTATCGGATATTACTTTGTAAAAACGCGACAAACCGCTTCGCTTTATGATG
>CAZYBL010000123.1:0-3490 GCA_964645805.1 uncultured Candidatus Peribacteria bacterium
TGTGCTAGGATAGAGGCCCTACCCCTTTTAGTAATTTTCCATCGGAAGCCTCCCCGCTCGTTTCGGGTATGTTCCACAAGATTGAGCTTTTCTAGACCAAGAACTTCTTTTCCCCTTTTCTTGTATCCGCGCAGATGAGAATTTACCATGGCCGTACATATGAACAAATCCTTCGCCAACTCGTAGTTTGTCTTTGGACGGTCTAATAGTTTTGATAGTATCATTGTCTTTGTATCTCCTTTGCGCCTATGATCCCAACTTTTCTTCGATCTTTCAATCATGAATTCTAGTCTTTCGATCTTATCTGAGTGAGAGGAGCCTATGCGATTTCTGAATGGCGCAAAACCAGAGGCAGGAATCTTAATTGTATATTCAATCCCTGTTTTTCGTTTCCTACTTCTAATGTCGGAGCAATTCAATGACGGAAATGTTTCGCGTATTAGGTCTAATAGGTCGCCGAGAAACTTCTCGTTGAATGAATAAAATATAAGCCCATTACAACAAACCGAACCTTCATCATCCATAAACGCCCTAATTGCAGTTGCAGTAAATTCAGGGGGCAACTCCCATAAGTCCTTTGGTAATCTTGCTTTGAAAGTTCCCCATTCAATATTGTAAATAGTTTTTAAGATTCTGGTAATACATATGGGAAAGAATACACAGTCACCTTTTTCTCTTGCGCCTACATCACCAAATACATTTAGACTTTTTAGAAAACTTTTTCGGAGGGAGCTATTAGTATTCTTATAATATTGAGTCCCGCGATTAGAAGCATATCCATCACACATAAGATGGACGACAATATTTATCAGGTCAGGAGTTTCCACAAGAGGAAGTATTGGTTTCTTTACAAGGTTCCCGGAACCGCCTCCTTTATAAGATTGGACGTGTCTCTCGATTTCATTTAAGGAAAAGTTTGGATATTCCCTTGACAATATTCTTGATATTCTCTGAATAGTATCCAAGGATATGAATTGGGGATTTGACAACCGTCTTTCAAGAATAATTAATCCAAAGACAAAGCACACTGTAATGCTTGCGGTCGACCACGGATACTTTTTGGGGCCGACAACCGGCCTTGAGGACATAGGCAAGACAGTGGAGCCTTTGCTGCCCTATGCAGACTGCCTGATGCTGACCCGCGGGGCCCTGCGGAATACAATAGCCCCGAGCCTAAGCCTCCCAGTTGTCCTCCGTGTCTCCGGTGGGACAAGCATCCTTAACCCTGACGTCCTCCACGAGGGAATTACCTGCTCAATTGAAGACGCCCTCAGGCTCAACGCCTCTGGAGTCGCCTTCTCAATAATGGTCGGTGCCAAGTACGAGCGCGACACCATTCTCGGCCTCACCAAGGTCATCGACGACGCAGAGCGCTACGGCCTCCCGGTCGTTGCAGTAACCGCAGTCGGAAAAGAAATGAAGCGGGACGCCCGCTACATGGCACTCGCCTCCAGAATGGCTGCAGAGCTCGGCGCCCACATCGTCAAGACCTACTACGTCGATGGCTTCGTCGGTTTTCAGCATGAGCCCATTCATATCCTGAAATTTCCCGGAATGGAACTGCTGGACAACCGCAAGAAGCTCCTGTGCGGTTTTGTTTGCGGCGAGAGTCAGCTCATGTAGCTTGTCAAAAACCTCCTGCTCGCTGCCATAATTTAAGAATCCCATATTCACCACCGGGATGGTAATGTTTTCTGGATATAAATAGGTTTTACGAACCTTAAAGGTTGCATTTGGTGTAACATTGGATTGCTCCCTGTTATCCTAAATTAACATGTTCCCTTGTTACAGAATCTATTGCTACTTTTTGTCCCTGAATATTTGCAGCATATCCCGGATACCCATCTTTACCGAGAGTGGAATCTAAAACTATACATTTCTGAGAATCAATCATATAATATGTCATAGGCATATCAACTTCGTTGAATAGCTCATACCCAGGAATTGTATAGGAGTACTTCCGATATAAATCAATATTTACGTCCTCTGAATATTTTGTGTTAACTATCATTAAACCACCATATTCTCCTAAATTTGTACAAGATCCGCTTACTTTTAGAACATTGTCTAGCTTACAGTCTGAATAATGATTAAACGTTTGACCCTCACCATAAAGTGTAAAATCATCTTGAGATGCAAGAACATACAGATTTATTGGCTGAGTAGATTGGATAGAGTATTCGATATCTAGTTTAGGAGATGAACCTGCTGCCTTAGAATCTCCTGCGGAATAATAGATTCGATGTCCACCCTCTAAAACAAAACTTTCACTTTTTTCAAAGAAACCTATTAGATTTCCACTATCGGCTATCACAGTATATTCTTCAGACTCTTCTGAATAATATTCAGAAACATAAGAGAGAAAAGATTCTACCACGTATATGGATAAATCATCACTATCTAATCCACATACTAGAGAATATGCGTGTGTATCTGTTAAGACAAGATATGTTTTTATTCCAAGATTTTCGAGTAGGGAATTTAATAAGATTGTTAGGTCTTCACAGTCGCCACCTTTTATTTTCATCGTCTCAAAAGGGGTCTGTATTAGCTCTGTGGCCCGCGGGTCACTATAATAATCGTAGTTATCAACAATATTTCTATATATCTTATTAACTTGACACTCTTTATCCCCTGAGGGACAGTTTCTAACAATTGACGAAGCTTTACTCCTTAAATCGCTACTACTGAAAACTATTTTACTTATGTAGGGTTCTGCTGACTGTACTACTGGATCTAGAGGATCTATAGTTTCCTGTCGAGTCGTAACTTGATTTTCTTCATCTTCTTCTACAATATCTTCTTCATCTTGTTCTATTTCGTCTTCTGGAATCTCTATTGATTCTTCATCAGAATCACAAATAAAGTTTGAATCTCGGTCTAAACAACACCCTGTCCCAACTAATATGTAAGGAGGATTGCAAACTGGTTGAATCGGTTGAACCTGTTCAACAACAGTGTCATCAGTACATCCGCTAACAAACAGAATTAATACGAGTAGCCATAGAATTTCTTTCACAGAATCTCCAATTACACATAGATTTCTGGAATATAAAAACCTTAAACGTTGCATTTGGTCCCCTTCTCATCAGCCATTTGTTCTCTCCAATTGGCTGGCAGTCGTATCCCTGGTTGCTCAGCTCGATTACCTCCTTCTCCGTTGCCACTATTTTGCTGTCGGCTTTTGCCTGGGCTTTTTCTGCCTTCAATTCCTGAGACGCTTTCTTCTCCTCTTTCTCCTCCCTAACCTCCTCTTTTGACCTGCCGAAGATCTTCTTGAGCCCGGACAAATCGATTTCTATCTCATCTTTTTCATCTTCTGGTTCCACTGCTTTCACTTCCTCTGTCAGCGGCTCCTCTGCTCTCGATTCCACTGCTACCGGTTCCTCTGCTTTCACTTCCTCTGCCTCAGGCGGCCCACCTCATGCGTTATCTGGTACCACATGTTTTTCCAGTAATCGTCTTCCGCTTCGGGAAAATGCTTTGCAAG
>CAZYBL010000124.1:0-3417 GCA_964645805.1 uncultured Candidatus Peribacteria bacterium
ATCAGTCCCCCCGCCTTTGTCATTGACCGTGAGAGTATTGGAGTAGATCAGCGCAAGATTCGAGTCCTTTAGTTATGTGATATACGGCAGGGCTTCTAAGAGATGCTGTGCACATTCCATCGTGTTCACGCCCGACTAAACTCGGCTTACCTGTCATTTCAGTCAGTTTCCCGGCGATTAATCCAACGATGCCTTGAGGAAATTCAGGATTCATTATGCTCATCAAAGAACGGTCAGGAGTTTTACTAATCTCATCCATAGCCATCTTTAGATATTCGTCCGTCTGTTTCTGTCTGAGCTCGTTTAGTTCACTTAACATCTTAAGTGGCTCACCACCGTCCAAAAGCGCCGTAAGGGCTATCAGAGGGTCAGCCATGCGTCCTGCAGCATTGATTCTGGGTGAAATCCTAAATCCAATATCCGTGCTTGTAACATGATTAATATTGAGGCCGGATTGTTTGATGAGTTCATAGAGAGGTTCGTTGGTTAGTTCTCTAAGAGCTATAAGACCTTGTTTGACTAGAGTGCGGTTGAAACCTTTAAGCTCCATTACATCAGCGATTATTCCAATCATTGCGTAAGCTTCGTCAATATGCATTTCATCCCACTCGCGATCTTCCAAAGCTTTAATCAATTGATAAGCGACTCCCGCGCCGGATGGGTGGGGCGGGGGAATATCAGATAGATCAGGATGAATTATTGCTTCTGCAAGTGGGAGATGTTTACCGATGTGATGATGATCAGTGACAATCACGTCAACACCAGATTGCTTAGCGTGATTAATTTCGGAAACAGATCCGACTCCGGAATCTACAGTGATTAGTAAATCGATTTTCTTTGAAATAAATTCATCAATGATGTGTCTTTTTAGTCCGTAACCGTCATTAATACGATGGGGAAGTCGGATAAGTGGATCAATTCCATTTCGTCTGAAATATCTGATCAGAATTAGCGTCGAGGTAACACCGTCGCAATCGTAATCTCAGAAGATGCCGATGGATTCTTTGTTATGAAATGCTCACTTAATTCATTCGACCGCCTTAGGCATGTCATGAAATGCAAAAGGATCAGGTAGTTCTCCTTCAAGTGCTAGATCAATCCCGCGATCGGCGAACAGAGTTGAGATGAGAGTACTCTGATCAGTTATTGATTTGTCTGGGAGGAGCCAGCGTTTGCCGGTTAGTGAAAGTTGAGTCATAACATTGCGAGATTAACAGGTGAATGGGGACTGATCTATAGCCCCTCAAAAAAAAGTTTGGGGGTGGGGGAGTTTTGCTCTTGAACTAGGGATGTTTGACGTTCCCCCTAGGGGGGGAACAGAGGCCTGACCTCATCCCAAGCCGACCTCATCCCCCTAACCCCCTTCTCCTACTACGCAGATAGAGAAACTAAGCTCAGTTAAATTAATGATAAACATGAATAACAGGAGAAGGGGGAACTTGTTTAATTAAACGTAAAAGAGTAACTTGATCTGTCCTATGGACGATGAAACATGGTACAAGCTCTACAGAAGAAACAAGTGCAAATTCACCAAGAAGCTTAGAAGAAAGATGACGCCTACTGAATCTTTATTATGGGAAGAGCTCAGAAATCGCAGATTCAAAAACATCAAATTCAGAAGGCAGGTTAATATTGGTCCTTACATTGCAGATTTTTTATGCAAACAACATAGGCTCATAGTCGAAATAGATGGAAAGTCACATGATAATAGGAAAGAATATGACCAGAATCGCGATGAGTTTCTGAGAGAATTAAATTACTCTGTTTTGAGAATTAAGAATGAGGAAGTTTGGGAAGATATAGATAAAACATTAAGCAAAATATATGACTCAATATTCCCAAAACGAAGTTCCCCTTCTCCTAGGTAAGCCCCTCTCCTGTTACTTCATTGAAGTATTAACAAAACTCAGCTTGTAACAATCCATTACGAAGTAGGAGAGGGGCTTGGGGTGAGGTCAGGCCGGGGATGAGGTCAAGAAAAGGACGCCCCAGCATGCCGGAGCGTCCTCGAGAGGTGCGATCATCCAAATATGGTTGTCAACGACATGCCAAGGAATACTGCAGAGAAGTACACCACGACAAGGCTTGTAACGAAAAGATATGCCGCAAAGCGTATGCGTCGGAATGGGCCTATACCTACTGCGCGGTATAACTCGATCCCTGTTGTAAATGCCTTATACAGTCCGTACAACAGGGCTGCAGCAAAACCAATGGCACACAGAGCAGTAATGACTATAGTGAGCATGGCTAAACCTCCTTATGCTCAAGGTTTCTTGTTGGGAATGATCGTAAATTAAATTGTCCTCTTGCTTAATCTCGAGGTCAAGAAAAGAACACCCTCACCTTCCTTAATCTTCAATTTTCTTTTTAGCATCTGTTTTTAGCTTTTCCCGTGTAATTCTATTTTCATTGTCCTCTGGAACAGGATAGCTGGGTGAATTATGCACATTACTTGCTTTTTTTGTTTCTTTACTAGCAGAATCCAGAACTACACTAATATGATATTTTTCTGGATCGAAGTTTTCCTGAGGATTTATTTTAATCAGAAATCGGCCTTTTTCTATTGTGCCCTGCACTTCAATAATTTCTCCTTCTGAATCAGTTAAATTTATAATCACTCGTTCCATAAACCCCGGTGCAATTGATATTTCCTTCTGGTGCAGCAAATTTATTTCCTCTTTATCTGTTGCACCATGCAATACCGGAGGGTCAGCTTTTTTTAAAAAAGGAGCAAGCATTATTTTTTTGATGTCGAATCTTTTAAGAAACGGAGTACTGTTGTTCCTAGCCCTCGTATCCCTGACTCTTCTGCTGCTACCCTTTGTAAAATCTGTCCTTATAGTGCAATCATTCTTGCAACTATCCTGATTATCATTATTCCCATCATCACACTCCTCACCTAGTTCAACGATGCCATTGCCACACACTACTGGGTTAGAGTTTAAAGTGCAGTCGTTCCTGCAGGCGTCTTGATTATCATTATTCCCATCATCACATTCTTCCACTCCTGCATGAACATAGCCATCTCTACATGAGGCATCTTCACATGTATCTATACATGCATCTGTATTTACATCATTGCCGTCATCACACTCTTCTCCTGATTCAACTGCACCGTTGCCGCATACTGCCACATTAGGGTTAGAGGTGCAGTTATTCCTGCAACTATCATTGTTGTTTCTATTCCCATCATCACATTCTTCGCCTTCATCCACTATACCGTTCCCACAGTCACCTCCACCCCCCTTTGCTATGAAAGGGGCAGAATTATGTCTAATCATTAATGCTACAGAGATTGCTAGGATTAGTACTCCGAACAGAACGCTTATAGTGTATTTTTTGTTCATATTTCAACGGGTTCAATTTGTGTAGAACTTCTACGTGTTGTTAGTTGTCCTACGGACACGTAGTGTCAAT
>CAZYBL010000125.1:0-3293 GCA_964645805.1 uncultured Candidatus Peribacteria bacterium
CCCCCTCATTTACGTTAAATGTCTTTTCCAGTAAATCCATAATTGGCTTGCGGACAACAATGCATCCCATAGATCCAAATCTACCGGGACTTTTAAATATTCTATCCTCATATTTGTACTCATGGATTCCGTAAGCCGTATGCTCAGTTCCATCCTTAAATAATCTAATAAATCTACCTGTTGGACCAAAAGTAACTCTATCCCCCTTAATTTCAAACTGCTTAGCCCTCCAATTCCAGTTTGGAGTGGCAGCATTGTAATAACGTCCTATGTAGCTAACGTATCTATTTTGGCCTGTAACGAGAGAAAAACGGTAATATCTGCCATCAGGATGTATCAGGTATCCTAAGTTATACTTGGTATCTACAAGGAATTTGTCGCCAATTTGGGGTTGCCATTGGAGGAATCCAATGCGATCCAGCAGGTTAAAATCACCAGCTTCCAGCTTTGCAGGCACAAAGGCGCAAAGCGCGCAGGCGCTCAAAACTAAGCCGAAGAGGACATTAGATCTCCTTTTCAAAGTAAACTATTCTACACATATAAAAATCAGTGTCAATCCTATGGAAATGGCTTAAATAAGGGCTAAAGTGGATGTATTGAAAATAAACTA
This sequence comes from uncultured Candidatus Peribacteria bacterium, assembly GCA_964645805.1. GTDB lineage: Bacteria > Patescibacteriota > Gracilibacteria > Peribacterales > Peribacteraceae > UBA2144. Next base: position 611 of record CAZYBL010000125.1, read on the forward strand.
AATGACATTATTGTATAAATAATTTATACAGCAAACCAGCCTCTCAAAACGGCAATAAGTAATATTTGATAAAGAAGAATCTGTGAATACAATCAGAAAATGCAGCACATACCGGTCCTTCACAAAGAGGTAGAAAAACTTCTTGATCCAAAGTCAGGCGAGGTCGTAATTGATGCTACAGTTGGGTTAGGTGGGCATGCAAAATTATTTGCTCAGCGAGTTTGTCCGGAGGGTAGGGTTATAGGGTTGGATGCGGATGAGGATAATTTGAGTGAAGCTAAAAAGAATTTAAATGAGTCTGGTAATTGTGTGGAGCTTCATCATATTAACTTCAGGGAGATTGAATCGTTAAAACTTGATGGAGTCGATATTATTTTTGCGGACTTGGGACTTAGCTCACCGCACGTGGACGATTCGAGTAGGGGATTTAGTTACAGAGAGGATGGACCACTTGATCTCAGATTTGATCGAGCTTCAGGAGCAACAGCAGCTGAATTAATTAAGTCACTCAAGGAAGAAGAGCTTGCCGATGTTCTTTGGAGGTATGGAGAGCTTAGCAACTCAAGGAAGATTGCACGCGCTATTAAGGAAGCTGGAGAAATTAGAACAACATTTGAGCTTAAAGACTGTCTAGCGCATCATTTTCTACCAATCGTATTTCAAGCACTTCGAATTGCTGTTAATGATGAATTGGGGTCACTTGAAATTTTGTTACATGAAGGTCCTAAACTTCTTAAAAGCGGAGGTAGGATGGGAGTAATTAGTTTCCATTCGCTTGAGGATAGAATGGTCAAGCAGGCATTTAAAACTCTTACAACTCCTCAGATAGATCCGGTTACAGGTCAAGATGTGACTCAGGCTCAATTCGAATTAATCACCAAGAAACCGATTGTACCTTCGAAAGAAGAGGTGAGTGAGAATCCGAGAGCGAGGAGTGCTAAGTTTAGAATTTTAAGGAAAAGATAATCTGTTATAATTACCTAAGTCTGATGTTCAATATCTTCCGGTCATCATCGGTAACTCAAAGGTCGTCCCTTGGACGGCTGGTTAATCAAAGCACAATTCTTTTGATGGTGACCATTGGATCAATCATTTTAATCTTGGCTCTGTTAATTTTATTCCATCAAAACGCGAATGCAACCAAAGGGTATTTGCTCAGGAATCTTGAGAGGGAAAGATCACAATTGTTGCTTGAAGAGGAGGTTTTAAAGATGCAGGTTGCAGAAGCCCAGGCTCTAAAAAAACTTGAGGATGAGCCGAAAATACAGACAATGATTCCGATTAAGCGTGCGAGGTATTCGGAAGGGGATGAGACGATTGCGGATAGATAGGAATAAAAGAATGAAAGACTGAAAGATGTACAAGAGAAAAAGGTCTTCCTTTCGTTCTTGATATTCTTCCGTTCTTTCGTTCTTCCCTCAAACATTACTCCAATATGTTTACCCCTGAATCTTGACAGCTGTCAAGTACCCCCATTAGAACGAAAACACTAAAAATGGTATAATGACCGGATTAATGCTTAAAAATAAACATATACATGTTGGCATTGTAAGTGGTATATCAATGGTTCTAGTTGGGACTGTTGCGATGCTGACCGTAGAGCAAAAATCGCTTACAGCTCAAGTTAATTGCGTAGGCTTGCCTTATGGCACCGAAGGTTGTCCGCTCAAAGATGATCTAGATATTCCAGATGGAGACCAGGAAGCTCCTCCAAATTGTGGAGATGGAGTCTTGAATCCTGATGAAGAATGTGATGCGGGAAGATTTAATGGTCTAAGCAGATGCAGTAAAAAATGCAAGGTTCTTTATTGTGGAGATGGTGATATTTCTCCTCACATTGGAGAGGAATGTGAGCCTCTCACACAGGAAATATATGTAATAGATTCACTTACTGGTCAAATGACCGTAGAAGTTCAGTACTTAAACGAAATATGTGGAACTGTATGTGATGTGCCTGTGTGTACCGACAGTGCTTGCGATGGAGGATGTGTTTATGAGTTTCTAGATGAATGTATCGAAGGAGGTGATGATTCGGGCGGCGACGGTAAACATCCTGCTGCTCCTCCAGCTCCAAGTGGTGATGGTGGTAATCCACCTCCTGCTAGTCCTCCTCCGGCAGCAAGCACACAACCTGCAGTTTGTGGTAATGGATTACTAGAGAGTCCAGAAGAGTGCGATGATGGGAATAGAAATAATTATGATGAGTGTCCTAATGACTGTAGGCATTCTGTTTGTGGAGATGGTGTTCGCGAAGGAATTGAGCAATGCGATGATGGAAATCATATAAACAATGATGAGTGTCCTACGAACTGCATGCTGCCGTTCTGTGGTAATGGTATTAGAGAAGGACGTGAAGAGTGTGACGATGGAAACAGGAACGACTTAGACAGCTGTCCTAATGATTTTGAAAATGCAGTGTGTGGTGATAGTGATAGAGAAGGGCGTGAGCAATGCGATGATGGTAATTTGATTGACGACGATGGATGTACAAATAAATGTAAGCTGGTTAGATGTGGTGACGGGATAATTCAGAGTGGAGAGGAATGCGATGATGGTAATAAGATCAACACAGATGCGTGTTCCAACGAGTGTAGAAGGGCAATCTGTGGGGATGGGATAGTGCACAAGGGAGATGAATGCGATGATGGAAATAAGATCAACTGAGATGCATGTCCAAATTCTT
>CAZYBL010000126.1:0-3278 GCA_964645805.1 uncultured Candidatus Peribacteria bacterium
ACTGCCGGCCAACTGCGGGTAAGGCGAAACGTTATAGGAAATACAGCTTTTCCCTTCTCCTGCGGGAGACTCCGCTTTTGTTTTCGTGAGTTGTTTATGTTTTCTTTTTCGCCGTCCCCTCCTTTGTTTGTGTTGGATGTTTGATGTGTGTGTTTATATCTTTTTTAATTCATCCAACAGCTGCTCATTCTTCTCAACCTGCTGTCGATCATCTTCATCAAAACGATCCCATCGCTCTCGAGCTTTTTGAATGGTTGATTGCAGTAAACCAATTGCCTGCTCTTTTGCACGAACACTTCCCTCCCTCTGAAACTGCAACTTGTAAAATTGAGCAACCGTATCAGCCTGATTCGGATCGGGATAATATGAATCTTCCAACTGATCATGCAGAAATTGTACGTACTTGTTTCCATCCTCTAACTTCAAACCCTGCATGTTGTTATTCATGTGATTTTCCACAACTGCCCACGCAGCATTATTTGCAAAACTGGATAACCAATCTTTATCAAGTGACGCTCGTGAAAAAGTATCTCTGACTTCCATCAACTGATCGAATAGTTCTCCGTAGTGCTGGAAACGCTCTTTATTTGTTTGTGGCTTCTCACCATTTTGTAGTTTATCAAGAAATCTGGTTACTTTTACTTTCCTCTCGTTTGCCAAGCGGATGACGCTCTCTACTGATGTATGAGTTTCTTCGTTCTCTGCTTTAGTTTCAATCACATACTTACCATCCTTCATCGCAACTTCTATTCTAAACAATGGAACATCAACTTTTTCGTCAGGGCTTACCTTGCTTCCTGTGGGCACCATTATACTCACTTTCCTAGCATCAAAAGCAGCAAGCCCATCTGCATAGCCCGCCTGGAAACCTGCTCCTATTAATTTTCCTACCATATCGTTAATATACTCATTTCTTAGCCTCCCTTCCGAATCACAGAGCTCCCATTCTCCATTAACACGCTTGTAGCGTGCATATTCTGAATTCGGATGTTTATAAACCCCATTGCTGTCTGGCTGAACAACATTTCCTCCTTCATCAAACATCATGCGTCCATCCGCAGATTCCCAAACACGCGGAACACTATTATATGCGCCTACAACTTTCAACTCTACAAATTTACCATTCATCTCTGCAAAGGTTGGCTGGTCATTGGTTATATTCCCCCATGTATTTTTTTCACGAGGCCTTGAATTGTAGTACGCCCTACCGTCGACCATACGGTATGCCCGCCCGCTTGCGGCCACATAACTTGGCTTAGTCGACAGCTCTCTCAATACATTTTCTGATTGAATCTCTGTTTGTATGCCCTTATCCAAGGCGGGGTCAATTTGAATCTTTTTCACGTTTACCTCTGGTTTTTCGGCCTTTTGGCCAAGTCCTGTTCGATCCGTAAACCTTGCAAGCCTTCTGAGTGAAGCTTCCATGATCTTGTCTTTTGTGACACCAAGATCCTGCAAATCTCTAAACATCTTCGAACCTTCCGCCAGAAATGCATCATATTCTTCCTGCAATTTTTGCTTAAGTGCCGGGTCATCTGTTTCTTTTATTTCTTTCTCAATCGCCTGTCGGGCATTCTGAAACCGCTCTGTTTTCTGCTCATACGTTTCATTATCTGAATTGCCAACAGAATCTCTTGGGGTCTCGGCTCTGGGCGGAGTCTCTCCACCGTACTGGAAAATGAGACGATGTTCGCTGTTTGATATAATTTTATGTTTATACATTTTTGTGTGGGGAAAAAGTTTATGAATTGCTTTTAATATCATCAAGAATTTTAGACATATTGCCTTGATCTTTAGCTGCACTCTTATCTTCCATATGGCTTCTCTTGATTTTTTGCATCCTCTTTTCAGTTCCATTTAGAAGCACAGAAAGACTGCTTGATATTTCCTCTCCTGCCTTTTCATTCTCTGCAAGTTGTTCCTCAGTTTTCTCAAGCATAGAAATTATTTCTGTTTTTTCTTCATCAGTCTTTGCAGAATCAAGTGCTTTTTGAAATGCTTTAGCTAACTCTTCCGAGAGATGTGGATAATCTGTTTTTATGTTTTTCATTACCTATATTATACCAAATTCAGCATATAATGCCCATAGCAAATTTAGGGGTATATACCAGCTATTGGCGCAGGGATTAAGGTCTTTCTACCTTCTTCCCACTCATCTCATGATCGCCTCACTCACACAAGTGCCTTCAGAAGCTCAAGTTCGGAAATGGTTACGACACATTATTTTTGGAAAGAATGTCTTCTGCCCAGAGTGTCGATCAAGACATGTTTGGAGACAGAAAAATCGATACTGGTGTCCGCATTGCAGAAAACGATTCACACTTCTTTCTCATACATGGTTGAAGAACATGAGACTGAATCTGCGTACATTCTGGGCACTTCTGTGGTGCTGGACACAGAGAGTACCGGTACGCCAAACACAGAAGCTGTGTCATGTGAACGAGAAGACGGTCTACCATTGGTTCAGGCAATTTAGAATACATTTACCGCAGCTGGAACCCATTCTGGGGGGAACCGTGCAGATGGATGAAGCGTATTTCAAGAACATTTCCCTGGTGATGGCAAAACAAATTGGATCTACAAAGATTGCCTATCGCATCATTCCAGGTAGGGCAGTGGGCAAGCCCGATGCTTGTCAGTTTCTGTATGAATTCGTGGAACCACGAAGTACATTACAGACAGATGGAGGCAGTATCTATTCCGGCATTGATTCGCAGTGGCCTGTAAAACACAAGAAGGACATTCATCGAAAATGGGAGTTCGAACTGACATCAGAGATTGAAGGAATGTTTGGAAATTTGAGAACATTCATACGTCGCATGTATCATCATGTCACTCCTGGTGCACTTCCGGAATACGTGAGTGAATTCTGCGTCAGATTTTCCTCCCCTGAAATGTTCGATTCTCCGCATTCTTATCTACAAAACGTCCTTCTCCTGCGCCATTAACTGGTAATTACCCAAATTTAGAGGATTTAGAGGATTTGTATGCTGTTTGTTGTTCCCCCTCCCCGACGAAAAAGAAAACGATTTTAAGGAGTCACGAAAACAAAAGCTCCGCACCCTTGGAAGTCGGGAAAAGACTGTACATCCTATAACAAGGCATATACGGTTCGCTTTGGCTCCTTTTTGAGGTTAAAGCGGAAGTCGCCAAAGCTCTCCCAAACCGTTCGGCGGTGTGCTTCGCAACATTATACCGCCTCCGGCTTCGTATATGCCTAACGTTGTACGACATAATACGAATCGCCAGTCCCACCCTCCAATCCTTGCCTCTCAAGT
>CAZYBL010000127.1:0-3267 GCA_964645805.1 uncultured Candidatus Peribacteria bacterium
AAAGGACAATCTTGATTATCTTTCTCTTTCGTCGTACAAGTTGTCCGCTTCTTTGGATCAGTCCAGCTTTATAAACTCAATACCCGGCTTGAGGCAATATTGGAAACACCATAAAAAATTTCTTGAAGAATCAGCACAGAAGATTGAGGATATTATAGTCATTGACAGATTTCATCGCACGACCAAGCAACGAGTTGTAGAAAAACTTCAGCCACATCATAAAACTCTTCTCAGAGCAGCAGAGCATTTTAAAATAGATCCAATCACACTTGGTGCAATCATAATTGATGAAATCGCCAGAATGCTCCCACTGGAAGACGTTTTTGAAAAAGTGCTTATGCAAACAATCAACTGGAACTCGTCAGTAGGTATCGCTCAGGTAAAGCTGGAAACAGCAAGAGGTATAATCAGGATCGGGTATTACAATCCGAATCCAGAAGATCCAAAACTTTCACAGGAGCGTGTTAACAAGGTATCAAAAGAATACCTTTATAACTATGTTGTAAAACCCAAACACAGTATGTTTTTTTGCAGCAGCAAGAATGAGAGAAATTGTCGATCAGTGGCTTCCTATTATTGATTTAACCAATAGACCAGAGATTATAGGAACACTGTATTCTCAAGGTCAAAGAAGGCCAAATAAAAATCCTGGGGCTACTAACAGAGGATTACAAATTAAGAATGAATTTTATCCATTAGCAAAGAAAATTCTTCGTAAGCAATGAAGAGATTGTTTGTTTATACAGGCTTAATCCTTGCAGTTCCAATAATGGCATTCTGTTTATATGTTATGTTTTTGGTTGCATACCTGGTTATCCCAACGATTATACCACCATGCTCTTTGCCGACTGATTACCACTTAGTTCGAATACAGTGGATGGTGAAGCATACAAAACCGGCATGGAAAGATGATCCTGATCAAGCCCTTGAATACCTCATACAATGCAAATCTGACAAACACCGTTTAGCAACAAAAATGCTTTCACATCCTGACGGAACTGTAGCTTCTCTCGGCATGGATCTTGTAGTTAAAGAGTCGTTTGAGGATGGTGATGTATTATTGAAGCAGTTTCAAAAGGATAAGAGATGGAATCACAACCTTGCGTTGAACGACGAATATTCAAAATTTATGCTTGTTTTATGGAAAATTAAAAGAGGAATCGAAATTACCGAATTGGAAAAGAAAATGACCGAGGGGTGGTCATATGGGTATTTTGAAAAGGTAGGCGTTATTCCTCCGGTCCAATAACTTACATTATCTTCTCTTCTGCTTATAAGCCTGCCCTCTTCGTTTTATTTCAGTAACAAGAAACTGTTGTTCACGTTGTAGCCAGATTCCAAATATCCTCCAGCCACCGTATCGAAAACGGTGTGTAAGAGGAGGCTCATTCTTGATCGGCTCTGCTGAACTCATGGGATCATTAAGGTCAGAGTACCATCGAAGCTTCTTTAAGATTTGACGACGAACTTCAATGCCGAGCTTATTAAGATCGCGCTCTGCGCTTTTTGAAAATATGAAGAATGATTTAGCCATATTTCTTTTCCAGTTCTTCCAGCGATGTTACCTGACCCTTTTGGTATTCCGCCAGAGCTTTCTCCGCCTTTCTTTGAGACGGTGTTTTTTTAACAAAATTCTGCAGAAATCTAAGGATTCCTTCGTCAAACGGCAGAAAAATACCACATGGTTTACTCCCATTCATTACAACTGTAAGGAAATTGCCATCTTTGAATTTAGAGAAATTGTGCAGTAATTCTCTTGTGGAAGCATGTTTTAGTGACTTTAGAATCATGTATGTATGATAGCAGAGTGCCCCATGGAATGTCAAACATTTGTATAACAAATGTTATACACCTTAACCACGCATAAAGCGTAATGCTTCAACTTTGCTCATTAGAATGGCTATTTATCCGCTTTTGAAGAGTTGGGGGGATGTTTGATGATTATTAGTCATTAGGTTATTGCGCTAGAAATTGATTGACTATGCGAGTATGCTCTGCGAATATCTCATACCCTATGACCATAAGAAAAACTACTGACAAAGGGCTTGGTACGTCTTGCAAGGCAAGATTCGATCCACATCAGAAAGCAGCTATACTGCAAGTTCTAGACAGATGGAAATCAGAAGCGAATCTTAATTGGACTCAACTGGCAAGGCAATGTGGAATTGACCCGAGCGTTCTATCCGCAGCTCGTGGAAGATATCGTTCTATAAGTATCGACACTGCAACAAAAATTGCACAGGGACTCGGAAAAGAGGTTGGGCAATTTTATTATGAAGTTTCTGAAACAGCATACAAACTTGCAACAGCAGAAGTGCTTTCATGTCATGGTGCGATCACCTCAGCAGACGAATATCGTTGCACCTATCAATCACTTCTTGCAGAAGCAGAAGGACAAGAGTTTGTTCAAATCACATCTGATATGCCAATCTCTTATAGAGACTTGTCTTTCGATTACGATGGAGCCTATATTGAAGCTGCAAAGAAAGGTGCAGATATACACTTTGTATTTCCAAAGCTCACATGCGAAAGAGAACAAGGAGAGCCTCCTACAAATGAACGTGAAACGCATGAACAAGCTGCGCTCTCAATACTGCGTATGCGAGCAGGATACATACAGACACAATATGAAACATGGCATTCAAATCTGCATAATATAGCTCAAGATAGTTCTTTCAATGAACACTTTCATTTATTGCCAGTTAATGCTGATGGTTCTTCTAGCCTTCAGTTCTTTTCTCCTGGTGTCACATCTATTCTTGTTGGAACAAGATCTGATGTGAGAGCTTGGTCAGAGTTTGATTATCAAACGAAGAGGATGCCGGGGCGATGTCTTGTTGAGATGTCTAGTTCCGTTGCACGTCATTTACAGTCATGGTTTAACGCATTGAAACAAAATGAAGAACAGGCCTAGGTATTTGCTTTCGCACGATCTTCTCTTGTTATCCTAAACCTCCCCGGTCCATTAAGAGTTCGCAAACCAAGGGATTGCTCAAACATGAATATAAAGTAACCTTGCGAACTAGACCCACCATTCGACTTGCTCATGGTAAACCAAAATTTGACATCCTAATTCCATTTGATACAATGCTCACGTTAGACCTGGGGCGGAGATATTAAAACGATCCGCCTCTTTTTTATCGTGAAGTTCGAGATATTTGCGAGTATCATCCAGGTTGATAAAACGATGTGCAACCAACCTTCTAAGTTCTTTGGCTGTTTTGCGCGGGCTTGCCAGAATCCATACGCAATCTTTATATGTCATCA
>CAZYBL010000128.1:0-3252 GCA_964645805.1 uncultured Candidatus Peribacteria bacterium
TTGAGAAATTAGGTGTTCGAAAAGTGGTTCGAATACTATTTTTGATTTGATGTAGGACGGGGAAATGCTTCATGGTTCTCTTGGGTTCCACAAGCAGGAGGCAGGACAAGATTCCGAGAGCTGCAACTACAGCTTCTAAGTAGAAGGGTATGCGCGGATGAAACATGTAGAGGACTCCTCCGAGGATTCCGGACAGTACCCAGAAGATGTTTGTAATAAAGTCCAATCTGCCGGCAATCTTTTTGTACATAGGCGACTGTTGTTCACTTACAAGATGCTCATAGAGTAATGCGGAATCTGCTCCTTGCTTCATTGCAGATCCAAAACCATTGAGGCAATATCCGGCAAGTAACCAATAAAAGCTCTGCCCGGTTGCAAAGAGAAGCGTTCCGATAAGGAATATACAGCTCCCAATAATGAGTGCAGTTTTATAGCCGTATCTATCTGCAAATATACCGGAAGGAATTTGTCCGATAGAGTGAAAGAGTAGCCATGCAGAAATCACGATCGACATTTCCGCAAGGCTCAGTCCGACCCAGAGCATGTAAACGACATAAACACCGAGCCCAAAATTATTATCATTTGTGAGCATTGTGATACCGAGATTGATAATGTTTCTCTTTGAAGGTTTTTTCTTAGGCATAAAGGCATTGTCCTAAAAAACAGCAAACAAAACAACATACATGGGGGGACAAGCAAATAATTTTTCGTCACAACGTTTGCGCTTAGCCGATGTTTTCGGGCTGTATAATTTCCCCGCGGAGCGAAGCGTAGTGGGGTCACAGCCCGAAAATATGGGAGAGCTGCGCCCGCGACCTCATCAATAAAACTCGGGCGCAGCGAACCGGCTAAGCGCTGTTGTCGGATCGTCACTTTTCTCCTGAGTTTCGTAGTTTTTAGCGTAGATTTTTATTTTTGTGGGGTGGGAGAAAAATGTACATAAACAGAAAAAGAAATGAAGGAATGACATTGTCTGCAATATAATATTATGTATAATTAAAGCGAATATGTCCAGTTTCTCTTAATGCCTGAATTCAACCCCGAATCCGAACACCCAGACGTTGTGTATGGGCTGAAAGTACCTCATTGGGGGTCTTCCAGCCAAGGCATTTTCTTGGGCGGTTGTTGAGTTTCTCCTCGGCGATCTTCAATTGTTCATGGGTGACAACAGAGAGATCAGTGCCTTTTGGAAAATATTGACGGAGAAGGCCAATCACATTTTCCACACCACCTTTCTGCCATGAGGTGTAGGGATCACAGAAGTACGCATCGAGCTGCAACGATGCTTCAATCTTCTCGTACTCTGTGTTCTCTGTTCCACGATCAAAGGTAAGTGATTGCCGCAATGGCTTTGGGAAGGAGTGCAGCGTTTTCATAATTGCCTTCTTTGTTTCTTTTGCAGTCTTGTCCTTCACTTTCGTCAGTCGGACAACACGACTCTTCCTCTCCTGCTGCACAGAAACTGCTGCAGGGCTGTGTCTCGACCCCTCCATCGTATCGGTCTCCCAGTGTCCGTAGCGCTTTCTGCTGCTTGCTGCCCTGGGACGTCTGTGTATGGATTTCACATCTCTGAAGCATTTCTGCTGCCTTCCAATGGGTTTGTGCTTCCTTCTGCGCTTTCGTGGTTTTCCCCGACGAAGATGTTGAATGAGATCCATTTCCTTTCCCTCCGAAGAGTTTACAAACTGGTAGATTAACTCATGAGAAATACGCATGGAATCATCATGGGGATAATCGAGTATGATCCGTTCACTGATCTCTTCGGGAGACCACTGTTCATTGGTGAGACGGTGAACAATGTAGTCAAAGACCTGTGGATTCTTCAGAGGATTTCTTCTGTTTGCAGACCACTTTCTGAGTCCTGCTCTGAAGTTGGCAATGTGAGGATCGTAGTCCTCCCGTGTCCCATCAGGACTGTTCTTCCTGATCTCTTCACTGATTGTTCCAACGGAACGGCTGAGCTTTTGTGCAACCTCTCGGAGGCTCAATCCATCTCTCAGATAGGCAGCGAGAATGCTCCGATCTTGCAGATTCAGGTGTCTATGGTGTGGTGTCATAGTGCCGAACAGGGTAGAGAATCAGGGGCTCTCTAGGTGTTCGGTTTCGTTATTGAACTCAGGAGTTTCTCTTAATGGAAAACCTACAGACCGAACAGATAGCGGCAATTAGATTGGCTGCCATTACTGGAAGTCAAATACAGCGAGATAATCCGGAAATTGCAGATCTATATCGTTCTGGGAAAACTCAGCCGGAAATTGTCGAAGAATTACAAGTACAAGTAAGATATAATATTAACAATATCCAGGTTGCCATAAGTGCAGTTTGTTTTTCATTAATTGGTTTTAAGAATAATAGCATTGACCGTTGCGATCCATATTCAGGCTTACTTAGTGAAAAAGAATCAGATGAGCTATGCAGACAACACAGGAGTAGTAGTGGCGAAAGAATAAGGGATGGAGGGATTGGTATTTTTGGGCTTAGTGATGCTGCGAACAGGAAAAACAAATCAAAGGGGGGTAAGACGACACATTCGAGAGGTAAAGGAATATTTGCAATTACAAAGAAGCAGCGAGCCGCAAATGCAAAGAGGCTATATGAACAGGGAAAGGGTATTGCCGCACTCAGCACTGAAGAAAGAAGATTAGCTGGAAAAAAATTACATGAAGCAGGAAAGGGAATACACAGTCTTGATTCTGATGGAAAACGTGCTGCGTGCCTTAAGAGTTTAGGGGCTCAGGGAATGGAAATTTGGTCAAGAGAAGAGGATGAATTCTTAATAGTCGTGCTTACATCTAGCGAATATACGTTTTTGGAAAAAGGTTGTCGTCAACGTGATTACGAGAGGATTAATCGAGAGTATCACGAGAAATTCCCTGATCAGACACAACGGACTCCAGCGGCAATTCGAGCAAGGCTTGTTGGCTTGATTAACACAGTCTCGGCGAAAGAGCTTATTCAACTTGGTACAATTAATTGGTCAAATGATGAAGAGAAATATTTGTTATCAGTCCTGCTTTCAGGTAATTATACCAGAGAGTATCGCAAAGGAAGGATCACCTATGAGTACTACAGGTTAGCCGAAGAGTTGAACAAGGTGTTTCATGATGGGGAGCCAGTGAGAATTGTGAAAGGTACCAGACAAAAAGCGCTATATTTATTGAATCATAGGAAATAAATGAACAATGTACAAAACAATCAAAAAAAATGTGGGACGCAAAAATAAAAAGCGAAGCGGAACGGAGAAACGAGGGA
>CAZYBL010000129.1:0-3245 GCA_964645805.1 uncultured Candidatus Peribacteria bacterium
AGTCTTCGCAGCTGATGTAAGTAAATTTTCAATTTCCAACCTTAGCGGAGCAACGGTTCTAGAAACCAGGGAGGAGAAGGTAAGCATGGTTATTTATGGAATTCAGGGACCTCTGGAAACGAGTGTACCGAAAGACGAGGAGATTCATCTTGTCTTGTATCCTGAGTATGTAACGATTTCGTGGGAGGAGGATGAATTGAGCTGTAGTCAGGAATTTACGTTTGATGAGGATTGGGTGGAGGTTGGGGGAGAGAAAGTCTGTGAGTAGTGTAGAGACTAGGGAAAGATCCAAAGAACCAGGTGAAAAAGAACCAAAGAACCGAAGATCCAAAGGAAGGATTATGGAAAAAGACTAAAAGTATAAAAGAAAAAGACTTGATGTTGTATTAATTAGGTGTAGGATTAACCACCCTATGAAAAACGCCAAAAAGATATTTGATTTTGAAAAGAGAGCAAAAATATTCGCAAAGAATGTTAATGATTTTATAAAGAAGTTGCCGAAAAACATCACTAATAGGGAGTATTCAAAACAACTTGTAAGATCATCAGGAGCAGTCGGAGCCAATTACATAGAAGCTGGTGAAGCATTAAGCAAAAGGGATGGGGCAAAATATATGAAAATATCAAGAAAAGAGGCAAAAGAGAGTACACATTGGCTAGAACTTATTGATGTTGATGAAAAAACAAGTCTTGACGAAGAGAGAAATTATCTTTTGAAGGAATCAAAAGAACTATTTTATATTCTTTGCTCAATGGTGAATAAGCTAGTTTGAAAAAAAGATCCAAAGAACCAAAGATCCAAAGGAAGATTAAAAGAATAAAAAATTGAAAGAATCGAAGCCTTTTATCCTTTTAATCTTTTTCCATAATCCTTCCTTGCGCTCTTTGGATCTTCGGATCTTTCCCCTTTATATCTGAAATAAATTAAGCACTACAGCTATCAGAATAACCTGTGGTACTGTAATCAACGGTAGAAACAACGCTATTTTCCACGATCTTGTAGTTTCTTTAAGTGACAAAATCTCCGTGTAGTCCGTAGCAACTCCTGTCATTAGGAAGGCGAAGGTGTTTCCAGCTGCTTTTGCGCGAGTAAGCATATCTGCAGCTAACGGAATAGAACCTTCCGAGCACACTTCCAAAATAGTCGCGAATATTATTGTGGCAAATAGGCCAATAAATTTGGGTCCGAATAGAACGGCAAAGAACTCTGGATTAATAAATGAGCGAATTAGGGAGGCAAGTATTATTCCAAAGAATATCCACTTTATAATCATTTTAGAATCTTTGAGTCCTTGTCTTAGAAATCTAAGAATTTTTGAAGGAGTCGGTCTGGATGTTTTTATATGACTTAATAATTCATTCCAAAAATGAAAATCTTCCGGTATTTCTGGTTTATGTGGATTTTCTGGAAGTACACCTTTTTGAACAAGTCTGTCAAAAATATATCCCGAAATTAAAGCGATAATCAAAGAAAATACGATAATGGAAATAGTCCACTTAAAGCCGATTAATGACCATAAAATAAATGTAAGAGAAAGCGAGTTCCACGGGCTTGCAATCAAAAATGCCATTGTTTGCCCAAGGCTCGCGCCTCTTTCATAAAGTTTCATACCAACCAGAAGTATTCCATGTGAGCAAAGATCAAGCATGAAGCCGGCGCAAGTTGCCCTAAGAAGGCCATTAAATGTTCCACATTTTCCTAGTGCGTGTTTAACAATTGTTTTTGGTACTGTTCCTATAATTCCTACTGATATAACACCTAGTAAAATTCCCCACCACATTTTATTAAGAAGCAGATAAACACTTTCATTGAAGGCATGCATGTGTATAGAAACGCCATACATGTTGGGAATAAATACATGTGCTGTGTAAGCGATTAGAATAATTAGACTTGTGAGCGGCAGTATATAGTCGTGCCTGCACGCCGAAGTGCGTTCCGGCATACAGGCGTATTTACGGGGTTCATTACTAATGTCTGATTCTAATGGTGTACAACGGAGGTCATCCATTGGGATTGATTATAGCAGGGGGGAGGAGGGGGCCAAAGGATCGATGGGGAAGTTAGGGGAAAGAACCAAAGATCCAAAGAGCGCAAGGAAATTCAAAATAAAAAGATAGAAAGTATCAAAGGCTTCGATTCTTTTAATCTTTTATCCTTTTAATCTTCCTTTGGATCTTCGAGTCTTTGGATCTTTCCCTATAGATCCTTCCACTTCCTCTTCCACATCATCCACAGCCACTCAATGTTAATTGCTGCAAGAAGAAGCGCAATAACCCAAACCATAAATGGAACACCTCGACCACCCGATCCGCCGTCGAATAGAGGATCTTCAACAATCACTTGAACGGATGGGAGCATGACATCTATTACATCTGTTGCTGAATGGTGCAAATCAGCAAGTGGTTCCACAATGAAGTTCTTCTTTTCAATTGATCCATTGGTCTTGTGAATTTCCAGAACGTGTGCGCCTACCTCGACATCATGGAATACAACTTCTCCATTGTAATTTGTAACTGCTATCTTAGGAGTCGAGAAGAGTACAACTGGTGTTTTTCTATACGGATATCCCATGTCTGTGTAGATGTTGATGCTTAGTGCAGAAAGTACCATTGTGTCCTCTTTTCTAACAAGTTGAGTTTTGTACTCTCTTGGTTCAGGTATCTTTTGCGAATGATCACGGAAGTATTCGCGTGCTTTCCAAGCAATTAGATTTGTATTCTGTACTGTTCTATCTACATAGAATCCAATTGACTCAACACCAGTTTGAGCAACATCGAACACGGTGTCAGAAACAGCTACCGAAGTCTCCGCAATAGCCAGCAGCGTATTCTCTGAAGCTTTGATAGAAAGCTTTGTCGCATCAGCGAGTTGTTTTGCTGTGTAGACAATTTCATTTCCAGCGGTATTCAATGCTACTTTGGTTGAGTCTTTGATTGCCTGTCTCGTAACTTCCCTGGCAAGTTTTCTTTCTATACCTTCTTTTTGGTTGATTACTGCAACAACATCGGAAATTGTATTATCAATCGTGCTTTGCGCGAGTTTGAATGATATTGTTGATTTGTTGTCGACGAATGCAATTGTGTTTTCAATTCCATCAACCATCTTATCAGCACCTATCTTTGTAGCTGTCTTAATTGCAATCAGCGATTTATCTATTGTTCCATCTACTGTGTCTATCGTCGCAATAATTCCGTTTTCGATAACTTGCAGGCCTTCCAGAGTCTTAACCCCTGCATTACCCATT
>CAZYBL010000130.1:0-3243 GCA_964645805.1 uncultured Candidatus Peribacteria bacterium
TATCCTTCGATTACGACACCTGGCAGTATACGGTTAATAATAAGGAGAAGAAGGACCTTCCTCGGGATGCCAAGGCTATAAGTGTTGAAGTGGAGTGATGGGGGTTAATCCCTGGATGAGGAGATGATAGGCTAATCTACAGCTTGCAAAACCCGGTAAAAACTAATATAATAAGAATAGCTAGTCTCAAAAATATAGAAGTCGATATTATTGATAAATACATGAGCAATTGATGTAATTTGTTATTTCGAAGTAAGTTATATCCAAAACGCTCTAGACTTGAGCTACTAACTACTAACTTGACGCTCGTTCATTTCATTCGCCCGCTGCCACCCCCTCCTTTATAGGATTGCACATGCCAATCCAGAGGCTTGGCATGTGCCTATATATTCGGATCCAAGATAACCCTTGAGACTCTTTAGTTTTAGCGATATAATTAATGTAATAGGCATGAGTTACTAATTATTGATGGTCAAAGACAAGGAGTGCAGCTTATGCAGAACAAGACATCGACTTTTTCGACACCAATCTTCTGCCAGTACTCATCTGGCCTATGTAATCAATCGATGGACGTTATCCCACCTCTGGAAGCATTTTTTATCTATCCATCCCAACCATCACACCTTGCAAGGACCGTATCCGAATGCGTCCGGCAACTACAAGAACACAGTTCTAAAGAAAGTTGGAAGTCATGGGAAAGTCTTTTTGTCGGAGGACACATAATATTCTGTGAAATATGTAAAGCTATTCGAGTATCAAAAATTGTAGTAGCAAATATAACCCAGACCAACTTTAATGTTCTTTTTGAACTCGGGTATGCTATTGGTTTGCGTAGACCTGTTCTTCCAGTTAGAGACTCTAGTTATGAAAAGCACAAGAAACTCTTCGACGAGATAGGTATCTTTGACACCCTTGGATACCAAGAGTTTGCAAACAGTAAAGAACTTCTGAGTTTGGTAAGAAGTAAGCGAGTATACTCTCCAGTAGTACCTACTAGGCCTGACCCAAACAAACGGCAGCCCATCTATTATATACGTTCACCCATTGACACTGATGGCAGTATAAAACTCCTTTCGTGTCTAAAAAAGTCATATTTTAGATTTCGTACATTCGATTCTCGCGAGTTACCTCGTCTTTCACTACACGAGGCTTATAGACAAGTTCTTAGTGCTATTACCGTTGTTGCACATCTGATTGATCCCGAGAGAATAGGAGCTACTGCCCACAATGCCCGCGCGGCCTTTGTGTGTGGAATGGCCTTAGCAGCTGGCAAACATGTTCTAATGTTACAGGAAGGCTCAAATCCACAACCGATCGACTACAGAGATATTATTATTTCCTACGAAGAACCCTCTATAATACCGCTCTATGTTGAAAAAATAGTGCGTTTGACGGCTGACACTTTTCAGTCTATCGAGGCATCTCAGATTCCACTTCCCAAGGGTTTGCTGGAACGAATTGACATTGGAGATGTGGCAGCTGAGAACGAGATACAAACACTTTCTAGCTACTTTGTTAAGACGCCACAATTCCAACAAGCACAACAGGGGCATGCTCGCTTAGTCATAGGTAGAAAGGGTGCTGGCAAGACCGCATTGTTTTATGGCATACGCAACCAAATTTTACCGAAGCACAGAAAACTGGCGTTGGATCTCAAACCAGAGGGGCACCAATTTACAAAACTCCGGGAGATGGTTCTTGCAAACTTGAGCGAAGGCCTCCAATTACATAAGCTAACAGCGTTTTGGCATTATTTGCTTCTACTTGAGTTGGCAAACAAGATAATTGAGCGCGAAGCTACAACTGCATGGCAGTCCCCGACGTCTCTGCGCAAATTCAATGAACTTCGATCGATCTATAATAAGCATGCGAAGCAGGAAGGGGATTTCTCCGAACGACTTATGGTATTAGTTGAACGGCTCATCGAACGGTTTCCAAAGAAATCAACTAAAGAAATCAAAAGCCCTGATATTACAGGGGCTATATATACGGTAGATATTCATGATTTAAACGAAATCATTATGCGCTATCTTGATGCAAGGTCTGAGGTTTGGATTTTGTTCGATAACATTGATAAGGGATTTCCCACTCATGGTCTCCGGAAAGAAGATATTCTCATAGTCCGTTGTTTACTAGAAGCTACTCGCAAACTGCAGCGGTCTCTCGAAAAACACAACATTGAATGTTTGGCAACGGTATTCATAAGACGAGATGTGTTTGACCACTTGATCGATATGACTCCAGACCGCGGAAAAGAATCATATGTTAATCTCGATTGGTCTGATGTAGAACTCATTAAGGAACTTCTTTTACGGCGCTTTCACTATAGAGCCCCTGAATTGGAAGGTGGTTTCGAAGATGTTTGGGGTAGGCTATTTGACACACATGTCGTAGGAGAAAGCTCATTTAGATATATTATTTCTCGTACTTTCTTGCGCCCAAGAGATATTCTCAATTTTGTACGCAAATGTATTCATGTCGCAGTGAGTAGAAATCATAGTCGCGTGGAACAAGAGGATATTAGGAAGGCTGAAGAAGAATTCTCAGATGACATGCTTAACGAATTACGCTATGAAATAAGAGATGTGTTTCCCGAATTTCCAGACTTGATTTCGGCTTTTTTAGGAACCGAAACTAAGCTTTCTCAGGAGGACGTCGACCTCTTATTGCTTGAAGCTGGGGTACCCGAAGCTAAGCTAGAGCATGTGAGGAAAATGCTTCTTTGGTTTTCTTTTCTTGGTATTCGAAAAGCAGAAGAAGAACATTATGCGTACCAATTTTCGTATAATCTATCAAAACTAATTACGCTCACGAAAAGCACACATGTAACAGACAATACATATTCAATCCATCCGGCTTTTAGGACAGCGCTACGTGTATAATTCATATAATAGCAACTCAGCTCCAGACCATTTGCTTTTTAACTATACATAAATAAAAAAGATACGAGGATTGGTTTTATGAGTGTATACATATACTGCATTAAAGAAGATTATATATATAAATCCTCAACAAAGAGCCACGAATTCGAAAATGAATGGCTTAAGTTAGAAAAGGACGGGACGATAACGGTAAAGGGCTCAAATAAAAAAGGTTATGCTTGGGATGGTTGCAGCCCCAAGATGAAGTTTCTGGATATATACCTCGGTACTATAGATGCAGTATTAAATTTTGACACAGGCAAGAGCAAGACCTATTACGCCTCAATGATCCACGATGTATTCTACCAGTTCAGTAAAGACG
>CAZYBL010000131.1:0-3211 GCA_964645805.1 uncultured Candidatus Peribacteria bacterium
ACTTGCTTGGCAATAAGATCCGGGTTATTCCAATTATCCATGACCTAATTGCATTCAGAAATGAACCTCACAATTTTAAAGCGAAGATCATAGAACGATTACTTTTCAAAAAATCCATGAAGAATGCTTTTCATATATGCACCGTGAGCGAGAGTACAAAGAGTGATTTAAATGAAAGATATAAATTCACCTCCAACAAATCGACAGCAATCTTTGCAGGTCCCATGTCAGATAAAGTTTCATACAGAAATCCAGATGGGAAGACAATTCTTTGTATAGGAACTCTCTCACCCAGAAAAAACCAATTTAGATTAATAAAAGCTTATCAAGCACTACCATCTGATCTCAGAGACAAGTATAAATTGATTCTCGTAGGTGGAAGAGGTTGGAATGATTCAAAGATAATTAAAGAAGTCGAAAGAACAGAAGGAGTTAAGTGGATAGGTCACGTTTCTAATGACGAGTACAATTCACTTCTGAATACCTGCGAAATCCTCGCTCTCCCCTCTTTGTATGAAGGCTTCGGACTACAAGTTCTTGATGCACTACAAAGAGGAATACCTGTAGTTACATCAGAACGTGGTAGCCTGCCTGAAGTTACTGGAGATAATGCAGTGAAAGTTGATCCAGAGAATATTGATTCAATTGCAAGGGGGCTTGAGGAAATTTTGACAAATAGTGATCTTAGGAATCAACTAAAATTAAACGGGCCTAATAAAGCTGAGGAATTCTCTTGGAAGCGTACAGTTGATTTGTTTCTCGGATCGTTAATCTGATATTGCGAATTTATTCTTTCCACCTTTTTTCCTTTTTTTCTTTCCCCCCTTTTTTCCTCCTGCGGATCCGTAGGATTTTTATTCTTTTAATACGTATTATAGTTGCGCAACTGTTATATATATAAAATACCGTTAAATTTCATTTAATTCGTAGATAATTTCATTAAATTAAGCCGCGTCTGGCCTTGGCTGTTTTAAAGCAGCTTTTGCATCTAATGTTGGCGGTTTTACAGGTGGCCTATTTGGATCCAAGACAGGACAACCCGTTGACTGCAAACCGTCATCCGGTCGATTTCCAAATGCTATTTCCATATGACGTCTGGATGCTGCAGAAACTCCTTTTTTACCTGACTCTATCAAAGCTTCGATTGCAGGATCAGATGTATAACTTTCACGCCCAATTACCTTAAGAGCTTCTTGTAAACTTGGCATGTGCTAATTATCACCCAATACCATCTCCAAAAACAAGGGTATTTTGGTGCATTAATCAAAAATCTGACTAAAATACCGACATGCTCAAGTACAAGCACATCGGCATTACAGCTAAATCTAGACTGGATCAGAAGGAAGAGGCTGTATCTAAGATTGTTGAAATATTAGAGAAAATCGGTGCCCAGATTTGTGTGGATTCGGAGAGGCTGAGTGACCTTAAGTGTTCCAAGGATCTTAATAAAATGAAGGCAATTAAAGATATTGATCTATTAGTTGTTATTGGCGGAGACGGAACTATTCTTAGATCTGTCAGAGAACTTAGGGACTTTGATATCCCGATATTAAGCGTTAATTGGGGCACAGTTGGATTTTTGGCTGAGATTGATATAGATGAAGCGGATGAGCTGATACCTAAATTAATTAACGGCGAAGGTGTAATTGAAGAACGAGGTTTGCTCCATGTTAAAGCACGAAGAAACGGTGAAGTTTTGTTGGAAGGTCACGCACTAAACGAAGCTGTCATTTCTCAGGGGACTATTGCACGTCTTGTTAATCTTAAAGCTTCGGTTAATAATGAAGAGCTGGTTAACTACAATGCAGATGGCTTGATTATTTCTACACCAACTGGATCCACTGCATACTCACTCGCAGCTGGTGGACCGCTGGTCTATCCAACAATCAATGCAACGATTTTAAGCCCAATTAATCCGTATAGCTTTTCTCAAAAGCCAATAGTAATCCCCGGTGAGTCTAAAGTTGATATTGAAGTAGATACAAAGCAAAATAAATACAAGGATACCGAAGTTGTTCTAACAATCGATGGGCAAGTTTATGTTTCTTTAAATGGCGGTGATCATGTGGAAGCTCATGTTCATCCAAGTACCGTTAAATTCCTTAGAAGAAAACAAGATACTTTCTTTGCGACTCTTAGGAAAAAGCTTAAGTGGGGGGAGCGCGCTGGCTAAATGTGAAAACAGAATTGTACAAGTACAAATTGCTTTCAGATAAGTTACTGGTTATTGGTTTTTAGTTTTTAGTTATGCTAGAGAAACCAAAAACCAAAAACTAACAAACTAAAAACTTATCTAACTATCATCTCTTCTCTACCAGGTCCAGTACCAATAAAGGCTACTGGAACTCCTGTTTTATCCTCAATAAACTTAATATAGTTTTGAGCATTCTCCGGAAGTTCTTCGAATGAAGTTATTCCTTTCGTGGAAGACTTCCATCCAGGCAGATTCTGGTAACCATCCTCCATTAAAACTGGTATTTGATCTTCCTCATCCAACACATCAAGCTTTGTAATATTCCAGTGCGTGTAACCATTTAATCTAACGACTTTCTTCAGATCAGGAATACTTAGCCATCCGCACCTTCTTGGTCTACCTGTTGTAGCCCCATACTCACCTCCCCTTTCCCTTAACCGATCACCATCCTCTTTAGAAGCCTCAGCAGGAAATTCACCTTCACCGACTCTTGTGCAATATGCTTTTGCTATACCAATGCATGAATTTATTATTTGTGGTGGTAGGCCAAGGCCCTGTAAAGCTCCGGAAATAGTCGTAGAGCTGCTTGTAACATACGGATATGAACCATGATCAAGATCTAGCAAAGCCCCCTGCGCACCTTCAATAAGCACAGTTTTTCCTGACTCAATATAATCATGTATCAAGCTGATAGTATCTGTTACACAATCACCTAATAAAGATGCTGCCTCAGACAAATTCTTAAGTTCAAGATCAATGTCCACATCTACTCCATATAGCTCTTTAATGCTTTCAGCTCTTCCATTAATCTCCCCCGACAAATCTGAACCAAGCGATCCCATTCTTATACCCATCCTCGCGGCTTTGTCTGTATAGCAAGGACCTATACCTCTCATTGTTGTACCAATCCCCTTCCCTTTCTTCTTGGCTCTGATTTCTTCCAACGCTCCATCCAGTTGCTTGTGGTATTCAAACAAAATGTGAGCTTCTTCAGAAATATGCAAACGCGGTATTACA
>CAZYBL010000132.1:0-3169 GCA_964645805.1 uncultured Candidatus Peribacteria bacterium
AAGATTCGAGCCAAATCCTGAAGCAAAAACCGCTATTTTCTTTTTCATTTCCTTAACAATGCTATCAAGCATTAGTATTGCCACTTTCTTTGCTTCTTCTTTACTAAGAGGTTTAAACAAAATTGTCTCATCGAAACGATTCAAAAACTCCGGTGAGAATGCGCCCTCTTTAAGGATATGATCGATTAATGCCTGCTTAAAAACATCAGAACCTACATCCTTACCCTGCTTAGCAGCATCCCTAACCATTAGAGCGCCGGCATTCGAAGTTGCAATGATAATGGTATTTCTAAAATCTGTTTTCTTACCACTGTGATCTATCAAAGCTCCTTCATCCAACACCTGAAGAAAAACATTAAGCACACTTTGATCTGCTTTTTCTATCTCATCTAGAAGAATCAAAGAAAATGGTTTGTCATGAACTTGCCTGGCCAAGTAACTTCCACCACCTCCACCTGTAATGTTTTTAACTGAATCTGGACTAGAGTACTCGTTCATATCTAATCTGATCATCGCATCGGGTGATCCGAAATAAAGATCTGCCAAAACTTTTGCAGTATGTGTTTTACCTATTCCAGTTGATCCCAAGAACAAAAATGTTCCAAGTGGCCTGTTCCCCTCATGTAAATGCAGGGCAGCACGCTTAAGTGTTCCAGACAATGCTTCTATTGCTTTAGTCTGACCTATAATCCTCTTTTTCATTTCACCTTCTAGATTAAGTACTTTTTCCTTATCACTTTTACTAATCTCTCTTACATCAACATTTCCCTTCTGAGAGACAATTTCTTTTATATGTTTCTCTGTAACAAAATCATCCTTATGCTCTTTTGCAAGCAATATTGCATCTTCCAATACCGAAACTGCTTTTCCTGGGAAAGCCTTGGATGGAAGATATCGTTCACACAATCTCATCAAACTCTTAAGGGCCTTGTATGTAACCCTAACTCCAATTTCTCCACCTAATCTATGTTCGTGCTCGGTTAGAATAGACATTGTCTCTTCATACGTTGGTTCTTCTACACTTAATTTCTCGAAATACTGATCAAGCGCTGGATCATTTTTAACAAGCCCGTGATAATCCTCTGTACTTATAATTCCAATCAACTGAACATTCTTTTCCTTAATAAACTTAGACAAAATTCCTCTAACATTCTCTCCACCGGATTTTAATATTAATGCCAGATTCTGAATGACTAGAATAAACCTTCCAGCAGCCTGCGCTTCTTTAAGAGCTGAAAGTAGAAATTTATCTGGATCAGAAGTACCGGAAAGAAGTTCGGATGCTTTAAGATTTAAAACTCTTGTGTATGAACTGAATTTATCGCGTTCTTTTTTCCTTAGTGAATAAGCAAGATTTTCTACCAAAGTTTTCTTTCCAACTCCCACTGGACCCAATATAAGCAAGTCATGCAGATTGGACTTTTCCATAATTCGCATTGCCTGCTCCTGCTCTTCGATGTGGATGCGCACTTGTCTTTCTGCTGTCCACAAAATTTTTGAACTAAGATCATCAGTTAATCTATCAAGTTCGTTTGTATATCCCATAACCCAGGACCTTCCAACCCCTCCAAAATGCTTAAGTAATCCTTGAGCTGACCAGAACGGTATTTTCTTTTGGATGCGTCTATACAACGATTCCCACTTAAGAATAGATAGAACATCTTCGATCTCCAGATTGCATTCCTGCATCTCTGCACGGAAACCCGCCTCATCACGGAATAGGACAGCAAGAATCACTCCACCGTCAATACGCGAACGATTCCATTCTTTCATAGCCTCATAAGACGTCTTAATAAATTCCCCAACATCAGTAACACCTATTGCCTGAACAAGTAGCCTTGCTTTCTTTTTAAATTCATCTTGTTCTCTTCCCATCTGGTTAATCAGGAACTTTCCTGTACTTGAATCTATTGCAGATTGCACAAGATCATTCATTGTCACCCTCGATCTGTTCTTAAGCCTCCTAACTATAGAATACGAGAGATATTCCTTTTCTGATTTTACCCAACGAACTTTGTTGTCATCTTCCACAAACACTTCATGTAAGAACTTGTGGAACGCACCCACGGGCAAGAAGAAAAGAAGTAACGCAAATGCTAAAGGAGGTAGTCCTCCAGTTCTCCACAAAGAATATCCGATCAATCCAACAACAGCCACATAAACTAAGAATGCAAATACACCATACACAGTTTTCATGAGCGCTGTGCCCATCGCAATTTTTGTGCCGGAAAGACTTAATGGTTTTTCATTCATTGCAAACTACTAATCAGAAATGATATGTCCATCACAAGTAATATTGGGAAGAAAACCCACAGTACGAATATTCCTG
Organism: uncultured Candidatus Peribacteria bacterium; assembly: GCA_964645805.1. Classification (GTDB taxonomy): domain Bacteria; phylum Patescibacteriota; class Gracilibacteria; order Peribacterales; family Peribacteraceae; genus UBA2144. The sequence goes on from CAZYBL010000132.1 coordinate 2,330, forward strand.
TAAATATTGCAAGTACAATAAGTTCAACTATCACTCCTATAACAAACGTACAGCTTCTGAATATCATTCCAATAATTCTGGATGTCATATTTAGCGTGAAAGCCTTTGCAATCACTCCAATATTAAATCCCCGTTTAGGATAAGCATCCGTAATACTCTTCCATGGAGAAAGGAATGTCCTTATCAGGAAAAGGAAAGAAAATATTTCGTTAAATGTCATTAAATACGCCCCAGCGGACTTGAGGATTTTGACCGGCATCTCGAGGAAATACCACGACAGAAACTCAGTCAATACAGAGCCTAATGTGTCCGGTGAGCGGATTATTGATATAACTGACATAGGGTTCAATGAATCTATTGATTATAGCAAAAAATCGGTGATTAATGAATGGCTAGAGACTACCTACCTGTCCTAATACTTTTGTGCTAAATTACCCTCCAAATGTCCCAATTTATAGTATTTGAAGGCCCCGACGGCAGCGGATCTACGCTACACACAAGACTTCTAAGTGAAAAACTTCAGCTTATTGGTATTGATACAATTACTACAAAAGAGCCTTCTGATGGTCCCATAGGCACTCAGATACGTGAAAGGCTTCATTCGTATGATAATATTGATCCTCTCGATCTACAGAAGATGTTTGTAGCAGATAGAGAATGGCATCTGAAAAATGTAATTGAGCCGGGCTTAGATTCGGGCAAGATCGTGATTTCTGATAGGTATTTTCACTCCACAATTTGCTATGGACAAGCTCTGGGTTTAGGCTTAGATATGCTTAAAAATCTGAACAAAGACTTTATGCAACCCAATCTTACATTCTTCCTTCTCCCCAGTTTAGA
>CAZYBL010000133.1:0-3162 GCA_964645805.1 uncultured Candidatus Peribacteria bacterium
TGAAAGAAGGCTGAATAGCAGAGTCGGTGAGTGTTTATCAAGGAGACCACTCTGCGGAGGTGAGTGGAGTCTCCATGTTGTAGCTCATAGGAGTGGCTCCACCAAACCATCAAAGCCTCCTGATATCCTTTCTCTTTTTTTATCTGTAACAGGTCAAGGCTGCGGGTTGTCTCCAGAAACTTTTTAAAAGCGTCGGCAGGTAGATCCATGATAAAGATTATTAGTCGGTACAGGCCCTCCTTTCCCCATAGAGCATTGTGCTCTTGTTTCTTGTCTGGAAGTTCCAGGACTAAATTGATAAGCTCAAGAAGGGGTTTGTCCTTCTCAGAATCTATGTCTTTGAGGGTTTTCTGTAGCGAGGTTAGATATCTATCTAATTTGTCAGTATTATGTACACAAGCGTGACTATAGGTATGAAGATTGAAAGCGTAACGGTGTAACGTGACTTCATTTCTTATTTTCTCCCAACCGTCTACTGGAGGTATTATATTCTCAAAGGCTTCGAGAAGCTTGAAGTACTCGGCAACTGTCTTGATTTTTCTTGGGTTTTTCTCTTCAGCATGTAGTTTATTTTCAAGTGCACGCAGGGCATTTGGATTGTTTACACAGGCCTTCCTGATTCGAGCAAGCCCTGGGATTCCTTCGAGTCTGTATGGATGTTCGGCTATTGTCTTGAAAGCAACCTTTTTGCTGTAGAAGTGTCTTTTTAGGAAGGACTCTAGCTGCCATAGGACGTCATCTGTGATTTTTTTATTGGTCCTACTAATCAATCTCTGCTCTGGCATTGGTGTTTTCTCTCCTGCATTGTTTCATAGGATTTAGAAGGGTAACTGAGAACGGGCGAGTTGGACCGAGAACGAGCCGCTTTCCTTGATACCGAGGCTGAAAATCGATTCTTTATAACCTGCGGCTGCTGCGCGGACATGGTATAATCCGGCATCTATATCCTCAAAAATTGCTTTCCCGTCAACTGCTGAAGTTTCTTTCGATACATCATCCCCCTTGAGGGTGACTATCGCGCCCCGGATTGGGCGTGCGAGCTGCTTATCCAGCACTTGTATGTCGAGATTTATTTTGTTTGTCATCGGTTACTCGAATAATTGTAATGTTTAATTACTCTTCTTAAGGGGCTTTTTCTTTTTTAACTTTTCCTTCCAGGTTTTTCTCACTCCCTTGTCTGATGAAACGTCCCGAGCGTGGCGGGCGAGAATTGAGGCGGCTGAGATTAGTGGGTCTTTATCGTCTCCCTGGGGGATAAATTCTACGTTTGTGAAGTTTACAGGGAGGGGAGAACCATCGATTAGTACTGGGATGTCCTCTCCTTTTCTTAGAATCGGGACGATTTCATCCATCAGCTGAACCTGAAGCGCATCCATTGTTTTTCCTGAAGACCGGAAGTGGTCGATTTCCGAGGCTTCCACCTCTTTGATAAATACATCTTTTGCCGAAGAAACAACCTCAGTATATCTTGCTGCAATGTCTGTGGTCTTTTTCGAGTCCCTTACCTGTCTGAAGTCGTTGCGGTCTCCTAGGATTCCTGCAACCACGAAGGGACCGGTTTTTTCGCCTCGGCCGGCCTCGTCGATTCCAATTGCGAGTCCCTGGACGTCAAGCTTCGAATGGAGCCTGTCGAAAACATCTTCGCAGTCAGGTCCCTGAATAAGGAGCTTTCCGCCTGCCTTCTTTCCCTCATAGAGAGTAACCATGGACATGCCTATCTTGGTGCGATAGAGAATAAACTCTTCTTTGGCCTCGATTTTTTCGTAGGCCGATAGTATCTCTTGATACTTCTTTATCTCCGCTGGGAGAAGATTTAGTGTTTTCTGGGGCATGCTTTTTTAATATAGAGGGTACCTATATTTAAAGAGACATGGTTGAGATGATTGAGAGAGTTAGAGTCGCACAAGGCGCGGAAGCAATTCCTTGGAAAAATGAGAATTTGAAGAAAGAAAGGGTCAGCAAGGGCTACCGCCATCCAGAGATTGACAGTGAGATTAGAAAGAGGAGAACTAAAGCGGAAGCGAGACTTCTGGAACGTGCGAGCAGGGCAGGAGTAAATGTTCCGCGCGTAATAAATGTTTCAGACTTCGAGATTGAGATGGAGTTTGTGGAAGGAAAGCGTGTTAAGGATGTTATTGCAGGAGCTTCTGCTGAAGAACGAAAAAAGCTCGGGGAAAAGATTGGGGAATCAATTTCGCTTCTTCATTCAAACAATATAATTCACGGGGACCTCACAACTTCCAACATGATTTTGAAGGATGAAAAAGTATTCTTTATCGACTTTGGGCTCGGGGAGAAGATGGCCGTTGACCTGAGACTGCTCAAGGAGGTTTTCACGAGCACACACTACAAATATTACGAGATGTTTGAGGAGATCTTAAAAGCCTATAAATGGGAAAAGTCTACAGAAGTTATTGAGAGAATGAAAGTCGTTGAAAGCCGCGGGAGATATGTGAAGAGATGATATACTTCGCGACATCGAATCCAGGGAAAGTTAAGGAGGCTCAGGAGATTCTGAAAGAGTTTGAAGTTGAGCAGAAGGATGTTGGGTATGAGGAACTGAGAGCCGATTCCACTGAGGAAGTTGTTCGGGCTCGAATTGCTGAGGTCTTTGAGAAGGTTGGGGCTCCGGTTTTTATAGAAGACTCGGGGCTGTTTATCGATTCACTTGATGGTTTTCCAGGGACCTACTCGTCCTATGTGTTCAAGAGGCTTGGAAGCGAGGGAATACTGAAACTTATGGACAAGCAGGATAGGCGAAGCGCAAAGTTTATAAGCTCTGTAGCATATCAAGAACCAGACTCCGAGGTATTCGTGACTTCCGGGAGTGTCAGTGGGAACATTTCTTTCGAGATGAGAGGTCAAGGTGGATTTGGCTATGACCCAATATTTATTCCCGATGGCTATGACCTGACGTTTGCGGAACTCGGAGAAGAGAAAAATAGGATTTCACATAGATGGCAGGCACTGAAAAACCTGAAAAATCACCTGAAGAAAAGACCAGCGTGAAGAAGACTTCTAAGGCTAGTACTTCCAAGACTAGTTCTGCTGCTTCTAAGATTAGAAAGAGTAAGGCTACTGCTGAGAAAGATAGCTCAGAAAAAGCTAGTGCAGCTAAGGTTAGTGCAGTAGAGGAGACCATGGCTAAGGCGACGGGTGCGA
>CAZYBL010000134.1:0-3156 GCA_964645805.1 uncultured Candidatus Peribacteria bacterium
AGAAACCAAAACAGTTAAGCAGATACACAATATCGCTGTTAACGAATGGGGCCTTACAAGGCTAGGTGCCAAGAGAAAAACCAAGCGCCCGGTAGCACGATCAACTATGTACACTATTTTCACCAACCCATTTTATTGCGGCAAGTTCCAATGGGATGGTGAAATCTGGCCGGGCAAGCATCCCCCAATGGTTAGTATTGAAGAATACGATAGAGCCCAGGATATTCTTGGGCCCAGAGGTAAACCAAGGCTCAACAAGAATAGGAATACTTACGCTGGCCTTATAAGATGCGGCGGCTGTGGAGCGGCGGTGATTATGGACGTCAAAAGAAAGCTAATTAAATCAAAGGGCATGGAAAAGGAGTTTAGGTACTTCCGATGCTCCAAGATGGGAAAGAAATCTACAAGCTGTACAGAGAAGGGATCGGTAAACGAAGCGGATATAGAGGAACAGATATATTCCATACTAGAAGAGATTGAGGTCCCTCAGGCCTTTGTTGAATGGATGCTGGATGAGCTTCAGTTAAGCCAAGAGGAGAATATGAAATTAGAAGAAAGGCATTTAAAGAGCCTGCAAGAAGAGTACAAGGAGGCTAATGACAAGGTTAATACTCTGATGAAGCGCCAACTGGACGCATCCACAGCTGTTTCTGAGGAGTTATTCAAATCCATGCTTAAGGAGCTTGAAGGTGAGCGTGACCATAAGAAGCAGTTGATTAACGACTTCCATGCCACCGCAAAGCAGCGAACAAAGGATACGGTTGATGCTGCTGACTTCTCTAAGGATTTATATTCAAGGTTCGCCAACGGTGACCGTGACGCGCGAGTAGAGATACTACAAAGGATCGGCCAGGCGATAGAACTGAAAGATAAAAAGCTATCTTTTCGCTTGGCTAAGCCATTCGAGGTATTCAGACGTTGCAATGAGGTCACCAAAGACCGCCTAGGTGCGATAGAAACGTTGAAAGTACCTTTGGCTAAAGTCAAAAGTGGCACTCTCAACGAGTGTGTTCCAATTTGGCTCCCCGCTTTGGAAGGTATGCGAACTACTTGGGTGCAAGACATCCGTGAGTTAGAATATGACCTTCAAGGTCTGAAAGACATCCTACTTCCGTTTATCAACCCCCGTATATTTGCATGAGTACCATTGACCAAGACAAATACGACAAGGCACGGGAAGCAGCCCATAGCTACTTCCAAAAGAACACGAAGATACAATCACCTGCGCTTGGTACGGTGCATCTCAACTCTGACGGCTTCCTGCATCTCGTTTACGGCGATAAGAAGCACCGACAGAAGCGGGACTGGAAGAACCAAGTCAAACGCTTCCATCTCGTAACACACACGAAACGCATCATTGAGGGTATGAGCTTCTACCAAGAGTACGTGGAGCAGTTTCAGACGGTTATGGTCAAAAAACACAAGCACAAAGAACCTGCCAATAAGCTGGTAAAGTACTGGGCGTTTGTAGCGGTGATTGACGACAAAATCCGTGTGAAGCTCATTCTGCGACAGGTGGGCAATGGCAACATTCACTTCTGGTCTATCATTCCATTTTGGAAAACCACGTACTACAAAGACATCCAAGTAGTAGACCTATCCACTGGAAATTTGGAAGATGACTAAACGCAGGCAGCGTGAACCTGCGACCTGCTCAACAATGTGGCTGGTCGGGGGGCTGACGCCCACAAGTTCACTGTCCCTATTATAGGACAGATGTGCACTTTTGTTCAATCAAAAATACAAGAATTAGCTAGGAACACTGAAAAACGTACAGAAAAGGGGCATTTCTGCCCCTGTATTCTATGTGCTTTTTTTTGATTTTCTTATCTCCTGCGAGGTTCGTGGTCAAGAATAGCATCACGTATCTTTATTTCACCAAATTGTTCCTTACTGTGGAATCTGCTTTTTTGTATCCAATCACTAACTTCTTGTACAAACAAAATACTGCTATCTCGCTCTACATATTTAGCACGTTCGTAAAGGTCTTTCAGAGCCACCACATGTTCATTGTTGTAGAAGTCTTCACCGAGCATGGTTGCAACTTCTGCTGCTTTCAATCCCGATGACCTGCGAGGGTCAAACCATTCTTCAAGTTTTGCACTCTGTGCAGCTTTACTGAAAGCCTCAACAATACTCTTTCCGCTTGTCTCAAAAAACTCACTGTACTCTGCTATGAACTTTGTTCCTTCGGGGCTGTATGTAGTGTTCAGACCACGCCTTTCCATATTTGTCTCAAATTCTTCCTGTGTCTTTGACCTGCGGTCATCCTCGTCAGTTACCTCACTTGGTACGAGATGCAACAGTCTTCGGCGTAGCAAGTACTGATACGGCTTTCCATCAGTAGCAGTATCAAACGTTTCAGCAATGTCTCTCATCAACAGTCGTTTCACTTGGTCATCACCTGCATTGTATCGCTCAAAAAACTCACGGATAACGGCATTCTTGTGAAACGCCTGAAACGCTTCATCGTAAATATCAAAATCGGGACGAGCAGTTTTACCTTCCCATTTCTTCTGATGTTCATTGTAAGCCTCTACCACGTCAGTGACAGCCTTCTTCATTACTTCCGCATTTTCATCAACAAATTCTCTTGCTTCACCGAGTTTCTTTCGGGCTTCTACCCGAGCTTCTTGTGCAGCAGCATCGTCCTGATTTTCAGCAGGATTATCTGCGGCATCATCAACATTCTGTTGAGGCATTTCCATATTTTCCATGTGTATTTTGGGAAGGAGTTATGTGTGAGTTTGTAGGTACAGTATAGCAAAATTTCCTTTTGCGTTCAATGTCAAATTTCAAATATTGCTGGAAGCTTAACCGGCTTGCTCGTAATCCTGTGGACGGAGGAGAGATACAATGGCTACTGCAAGAAGGCATCCTAAAAAAGATCGTAACGTCAGAAAGAACCTATTACCCCTCGGACAATGTTTTAACAATGATGGTGGAGATGGGAATGGCTATTCAGTTCAGCCGCGATCTAGGCAAGGATGCGAAGCGAGGTATGAAGGAAAAAGCAAAGATGGGCTGGTTTCCCGGCGCCGTACCTGTTGGGTATCTTAATAGTTACGGAGAGAAGGGAGAGAAATATGTACTTAAAGATCCGGAGCGATTTGATATCGTCCGTAAATGCTGGGACTTGCTTCTTACAGAAACCAA
>CAZYBL010000135.1:0-3115 GCA_964645805.1 uncultured Candidatus Peribacteria bacterium
TCGATATCCTTACTCCTCTTTCAATGAACGGCACCATTAAATCCCACTTTTCATAAAGAGTATTATATGCTCCAGATTCTTCAAGCTCCTTTCTAAATACTAGGTATTCTTCACCAGAGTCAGCTCTTACGTATGGCGGATTAGCCATAACAATATCAAAGCCATTCTTCTCTTTGAACACCTCTACAAAATGCAACCTCCATAAAAAGAACGGTCGTAAATTTGAGTTCTTCAATTTCATCAACTCATCCAGAGTTTTTATTCTGCCCTGTTCCTGCAAACTAGTCTCGATTAGCTCCCACTCAAGATTCTCAATCTGCTCTTTCAGCTTTTTCTTCTTCTCCCTTTGCGTCGCCCCAAAGAAATCCTGATGCAGTTTCTTGAGCTTTTCGTACATCTCTTTTGCTTGGCTGGGAGCATCAAACATACCAGTCATTTTCTCCGTATCGGGCTTGCGTGTTAGCTGCTTCTCAATTTTCTGTAACTGCTTAATCTCGGTTTCTATCTCTTTCTTGCGCGCATTGGTGAGCTTACCTTCACTATTCAGGGCAAAGTATTCCTTTTGTAGATTTTTGACTTGCTGCCGTGCGGACTCCAGCTCGCTACCTATACACTCTGCATCCTTGCCAAGCAGTTTCTCATCAAAGAGCTTTATGCCTTCATACTCCTCCAGCAGACTGTTACCCTGCATGATGCGGTAATCAAGGTTCGGTAGAGGCTTGATGTGTCCTATGTCGTCTTCATCAACGACCAAAGAGAGCCACAGACGCAGCTTTGCTATCTCCACAGCTCCAGGATCTATATCTACTCCATATAGGCACTCTTGTATGGCGTGGCGTTTGAAGTCGTACGGAGTACGGTCGTCATTGCCTCCGAGGTAGATTGTGAGCGTTTGCCTTGCACGCACGATCTCGTTCATCATACCAACAGGGAACGCGCCAGATCCGATAGCGGGATCACATACGCGGATGTTCTGCAATTTCCGGTCAATCTCCTCAGCATGTCTGCGGATGCTTTCAGGTAATTTGTGGGTATAGCTCGAAGTCTCCTTGCCTTTGCTAACTACACGGCTCTCATGTTCCGCAACGGTGTCACCGATGTGTATGAAAAGCGAAATATCCTCACGGGGTACAGAGTCGCCGAGTTCTGTAAAGATAAAGTTAATAAGGCTCTCTTGGCACATATAATGAACGATTTCGCGAGGCGTGTAATATGTTCCTTTCGATTTGCGATCTTTCACTTCCAGCAAGTTCTCAAACACCTTTCCAAGCATTTCTGGGTCAACAGCCACTTCTTTTTCAAGTGGTTCATCTTCTTTTACTGTGAAATTGTAGCGATCGAACATGTCTAGAATGCCCGTACCTGTGTCTCCCGTTTTGGCATCACGTACACCGTTTGAAAAAAGATCGTTTGGCAGGGTAATGTCCGTGTGAATCCAGTCATAACCATTGATGGGGTCAAAGAGTCCTCCGTTGAGAAATGGAATCTTGCAGTCAAACTTGCTGTAAAAATTCTCATCGCGGGGTGTTGCCAATGCTTCGTAAAAAAGCGACTCCAGCACATCATTAAAGAAGTTCTTGTATGTTGTCATCTCTCCTTTGAAGAGTTGCCGAAGGAAGTTTTTGGGGCCGGAACCCCATTCAGCATCACGTTCTACGCCGAACCAGCCCTTTTTCTGCAAAAAATATAGGAACACAATCTGTCCTAGGAGTTTCTTGCTGAAGTCTGCAGTATTGACCCCCTTTTGCTCAAAATCCGAACGTATTGCCTTGTCCTTTAGAACCAGTACATCCAATGCTTCTTTGACTTGCAAAAAGAGCTCACGATACTTCTCAAAGAACTCTTTGGTGACGGTTTCGATGCTGAATGCCTTCTCGATCACATCGAGTGTCGGGTTGTGCTCATCGTCAACAAGGATAGGGAATAATTGTTGCTGTGCAGTGTGACTACTTTCTTGTGCTCCAACAAGAAATGAATATCGTTTTGCAGGAGTAAATTCTTCCTCTGGCCGCATCTCCCCCTTCTTCTCAACAAGTCTGTAGTCCATCTTTACAAAAGAAAATCGCCAATCCTCTGCATTAGGAGAAACAAAGGCGATGAGTCCTGCATCCTTTTCATCTCTATTCTTCAAATAGTTTGCAATAAAGTTTCTCTGCGATGTACGTGCTCTTGCTAGTGTTAATTCGTTTTTAAGATTTACAATTAGTACGTCTGTTTTCCTTCCTTCTGGATCAGTATATGTACCGATGCGCTCATAGCTCTTAACAAAATCACGAAACTTCTCTGGGACATATTGCCCTGCATATAAAAATGCTTTTGATTCATCGATCTTATTCAATAGATTCTTAATAAAGAAAACATATCGCTCTTTATCAAATTTTTGCTTCAACGTGTCGTGGATGAGCCTTTTTGCAGCCTCCTTATCCATAAACTTAGTTAGTAAAATACTCAGACAAAATAACCTCTCGTGGACCGGAAGTATTAGCACTTGAAGATGCCACAGACTCATTGAGAAGCTCTATGGGTACATGCGTTTGTAATATGCCAAGTATTCGCAGTGGATTTATACCCTTTTGAATCTCTGCCCTTAGTACGGGTAACAATTTTTTAGTTGTCTGTTTTGGTAGTCCACCTTCTTCTAATTCCCTTACCACTTTTTTCATAAATAAATCTCCTTCTTCTGTATAAGCTTTGAAAGTCCTTATGTCAGGCAAGCGTAGTATCTTTAGAATTTGAACTGCATTGTCCCGACCTCCTTTTTGTTTATCTGCTTCAATATCTTCTGTAGTAGAGAACTCAAAGGCTTTCTTATTCTTTTCAAGAAGATCATAGAACAATTTGTCGAGCTTTGTTCTCTTGGTTTCTTTCTTTGTTTCCAGTAACTGTGCAGCCCCAAAGAAATCTAACTCAAGAGTTTCTCCTTTAGATGACGATGTATAGAACTTTTCTAGCTTCCCCTTTCTAAAATAGCTCAATAAAGTATTGCTAAGTTTGGCATTTGATCTGGCAGTTCTGGCTTTTTTGGGTAGCCTTTTAATCTTCTCAAATAAGTCAGGATTGCCTTTTTGTATCTCGCGAATAACCTCCAAATATTTAAGCTCGCTTTCTTCGTCTT
>CAZYBL010000136.1:0-3096 GCA_964645805.1 uncultured Candidatus Peribacteria bacterium
GGTATATTTGATGGACCGGAACGTTAATATAATCTGTAGTACATATGTACTACACCAATATTTAAAGGTTTCGTTTGAAGAGTACACCCACAAAATGGGGCTTACGTTCAAACTAGGAGTTCAGAAACCATATCTGACAGGTGGTCAATGCCACCGAATTCTTTTACGATAATTGACTTAATCTTCTCCTTGATTTCAGGTTTCACATGTGTAATGGTCAGTTCATCCATTCCACCAATGCTCTCGCAGTCATCCTCGATTAGAATATCTGGAACAACCCTTTCAGCTACATCTTTGTATTCTTCGCCTTCTTTTCGGAAAAGTAATTCACCTTCTGAAAATTTATGAGCAGTAAGAACACCCCTGACATCTGCAATTTCTTCTGCTTTAGTCCTTGAAGTCAAGTATAAAATTTCTGCATTTTGCTCTTTCCATGTTTTTATTTTTTGAACTGAATTGCCAACAGGGACGTAAGAAGCAAAATCATACAAAAGTTCTTTATTTTCTTCCTCTTTAACTTGTGTGACTATTTCTTCCCTTGTATGACCAACTGCGTGCTTGTGCATGATTATTGTGCCTTCTGTGAAAATCAATATTTTCATAGGAGTATCAAATTGTGCCAATTATATAAAAATTCGTAAACTCGAGAGGAGGGAGTACACCCACAAAATGGGGCTTACTCCACAAGAAATAAGTAGAAAGAGCTGACAATACTAACTATGGTACGCGAAGTTTTGCTCATAGGTGAAACACATGCAGTCTGCAAGATTAAGAATTCAGATGTAGAGTACATAGAAATCAAAATAAGAGGAGATACATACCGTGTCGTAGACGTCGAAAAGACGAATCCTGAGAGATTAGAAATATTCTATAAACAACTCGGAGAGATGAATGATCTCTTTGACAAAGAGATAGAACTGATAAAAGAGTTTGGGGGCAAGAAAATAATCTTTGAGCGGCCTAGGACTAAAGAGTTACTTGATATGGTAAATAACGTAAACCTGCGGAAAGATTATACGGCATTTAGAATGCCACCTCTGTATAATACTCCTGAAGACGAAAAGAGGAGATTAAAAAGAATTAAAGAAATATTCGAGGGTACTATTCCGAGAAAAGACAAACCCTGGTTTATAAAAAATGGAAATGTTTCCCAAGTTTGTATGAATTTATATTCGAGACCCCCAATTCCATTCATTTGGCACGTCCCACATTGGCGTATGCTTAGAGATAGTGGAATACACAATATTGATGTGATGGATGACCCTGATCTTCATTTTGAACAGGAGTGCCTTGTTTTGGCATATGATATTGCAAAGGAAATCTACAGACGTTATATCATAGACGTACCATTCAATAGAATAAAAAAGAAATTATATCGGAAAATTGTTTCGTGCTCTCATAAAAGAAATAAAAAAATGACGTCAGTCCTAAACGAAATACTAGAGGATAAAAGTGTTATAATCACTGGTTTGAAGCATGTAATATCTGATGATAAATATGCTTTAAAAAACCTTGAAAAACACATACCCGATGTAAAGCTCAAAACTAGGTATTGCGTAGCCTGATGGTATTGTCCATATGTTCGGCAACGTTCAAAGAAATATCGAGCACTTTCCGCTAGAGGTTAATCATAAACGAAAAGGAAAGTTTACTTCTATGTAAATTCAAGAAGGCATAATACACTCACAAAAGACAAGTCATAATAGCGGAGTAAGCTCCATTAATGGGGCTTCTGGAAATCGAGAGGAGGGAGAAAGCCCCATTCCACTCTACATATCAAAAAATAAATAAAAAAAGGCTTCTAGGGCAAGAAACTTGCCCTAGTATCTGCTGTTGCAGATTTATTTCAAAAGTTTTCGGATTTCTTTTCCCTTTGCGATGCTGCTCTTTATGGCCTGCTCGATTTCTTCCTGCATGAAGAAACCTTCCTCGCCCTTCTGCATTGCGCAGATTGAGCCGTCTTTTCTGGTCGTCACTGTTATTCTCGCATCCATCGCTGTTTCCTCGTCGTTGATTGCGTCCACCAGGAGTTTGTCGCCGATTTTGATTGTCGTCACCGGAACAGGCTGTTCCTGGATCGGAAGTGCGATTCTCTCTTCCTGGAATTCCGCCTTCTCGTCCACGATTTTCACTTTCCTGTGCTTCGCGTTGAGGAGGGCAGCAATGGCTGCAATCCCTGCAGCATCTATCAGGTTTCCGTCAGAGTCAATTACCCATACATCGATGTAGACCATGTACACGTGTTCCCCTTCGACAAGCACAAGCTTCTCTCTGTCGATAGCTTTGGATTCACGGTCAACAACCCTCGAGAGTTCGATTGACGCATCGCTCGGGCGCCCAGACTCAAAGGTTGGGTCTGCAAGAGGCAGAAACTCAGAGTTTACGGAGAGCGCACCTTCCTTTGGAGTATCTGGATAGGGCGTTCCAACACCGACGATGACACCGACCATTATCTGGGTCTTCCCAAGGGTTACTCTGGCTGAGCCATCTGCCTTGTCAAGAACTCCTGTCTCGATTTTCAGTTCTCTGTACTCATCGATCTTTCTACCGTCGAGTCTCTTCCCTGCTTCGGCCATCTTCAGTATGTTTTCTTTAATCTGACTTTCCAATAATTTGTTCATTTGAATACCTCTTTTTTAAAGCGTCCTGTTGTGCCTTGTAGATTGTTTCAATTCCCTTGTTGGCCATGCCCATCGCGGTTTTCCACTCTTCTGCGGTGAAATGCCCGTCGAGTTGCATCAATGTTATTTTCTTTGTTCTTGGCATCATTGCTACCGGAAAGTCAGTCTCTCCGAAGCAGTCTTCTTCGCCAGCCACGTCAAGAATGAGCTGGCCTTCAACTTTTCCCACCGCTACCGAGGTTACCAAATCCCGCATCGGGATTCCGGCATCTGCAAGTGCGACTGAGGCCGCATTCAATCCTGCAACCCTCGTGCTCGCGTCTGCCTGGAGAACCTCGACAGTAACATCTATAGCTGTCTTTGGCCACTCATCCAAAAAGAGCGCGGGTTTTATCGCGTTTGCAGTAACCATGGATATTTCCGTACTCCTTCGGTTTGGTCCAGGCCGGATTCGATCTTCCGTCAAGAAGGCAGC
>CAZYBL010000137.1:0-3093 GCA_964645805.1 uncultured Candidatus Peribacteria bacterium
GGGAATGGTTCATACTGCTCAGGTCGCAAGGGGTGTGCATATTGCAACCACGACCGCGCACAAGTATTTGGAAAGATTGGTCGATGATGGATTGGTTGTCGCAAATAGAATTGGAGTTGGGAAACCGGTTTATTGGACTGTCAAGAAGGTTGACAAGGTGAGTAGGATTGTTTACAGAGGGACTGTGAAGAAGACTATTAAACGGGGACGTGAGACCTTCAGGAAAAAGAACAAGCAGAAAAGTAATGGATGATTTCGTAGTATTATTAAATAGTTTTTCTGACAATAATAGTGTGAGATGGCTACTGAGAAGAAGTATCTTAATGATTGTTTAAGGAAGCACGGTAATAATCCGGGGGCGCTGGTACGCGCAGCTCGAGATAGGATTGCGATTTTAATATCTGATATAAAAGAACTTGAGTTTATATCACAAAACAATGACACTGCCCTTCAGGTAAACATTGATCTTGACGAACAAATAAAGGGGGAGTTTAAAGGGGGTCCGCTAATTAATAGTATCACCTTGCAGCATTTTGTGGGCTTCGCCATTATTATGAAATTGGTCGGATTAGTTCGTCGCCCCCTAACTGGGAAACTAAGGAAAGAGGGGGATAATATAACTAGATTGGTAAAGAAGGCAAGTAATACGCTTATAGGATATGGCAAGAAGGAGCTGAAGGTTAGAGTAGAGATCAGTGATCGCGTAGCATATTTAACGTCAATAACTAAGGGTATAAGTGATCTGACTCCGAAAAGTGAGTTTATTCGTATGGCAGCATCTCACGCTTACTCTTATGATGAGGTAGTTGGACAAAATTATGTCTCGTTGTTTGGAGTTAAGCTCCAGGATAATCTTCTAAAAAAACTTTTGCTAATGGATGGAATCATTGGTATCATTGAAGCCATTGGAAAGAAAAAATTTGTTGAAGCGAATCTTGAAGATCTTGCCGTGCGTTTTTATGGATTGGAAGGAGGGAAAGCCTTTTTTGATGATATATGGCATAGACACATTTCCACAATGAACGAGTCTCAAAGAAGGCATAAGATAAATGAGAGAGATTTGAAATCACTAAGGGATGTTCTCCATCGTTGGAAGGAGATCTTAGAGGAAAATTTGAGAAAGGATGCGGCCTTGGCAAATCAGCCCATTGATGCGCCTAAAAAAGAGACCCCTATCGAGAAGCCTGAGCCACCCGAAGAACTCCGTAGGACAAGATTGAGGAGCAGAATTGATGTGTTAGTTGTGGAAATTTTAGATAAGGACCAGGATGCGGAGGATTCTTTGAGAGAGATGGTGGATGACGCAGGTGATGATATCCAAAGAATGGAGAGATTGGTTGAGAAATTGGAGATCATATTGGAGGACGCAGGCGGTAAAGGTGATGAAGATGTTGATGTTGGGAAAAACCTGTTGAAGGCGACCGAGGAATTGGGATTGACCCTGCAACCGAGTTTTCAGCAAGCTTTGGAGGATGCGCGAGATTCTGGTTGGAGTATCCCAAGGGGCCTTAAGGAGAAACTGGCAGATATTGTGAAGGCGTTTCGAAAGAGCAAGGATGAATTAAAATCGCTTAGGAAAGGTATCGCAAAAACTAGAGGAAAGTTGGAAGCTGCTGATAAGGCTGCAGAGGAGGGTGCAAAAGATGATAAGGAGATAACAGTCATTAAGCAGTGGATTAGTGTTCTTAATAGGCTTGAAGCGGATATGAATGCAGGGATTTGTGTCGAGGAGCTTGATAGTTGTAAGGATGTTCTGAAGGAAGTAGATGATCATTTTAGGGATTACAATAGTGTTTTGGTGCTTGTGGGAAAAATTACAAGGAGAGACCCAAGAGCACTTGAGAGCATAGATCTTGTTGAAAAGATTAACCAGAGTGAAATACGTGCTGATAGATTTGAGTTGACGAGACCCGACAGGACGGCGCTTGATATTCTTTCTGAGGAGTTGTATACCCTTGAGGATGATCTGAAAAGAAAAGAAATAGCTGCGGGGTCGAGAAAAAAGAGAGATAAAAAGAAGAGAGATGAAAAGAAAAAGGTAATTGACCTGTCTGAATTGGACAAAAAGTTGGCGGAGATTGATATTACAAGGAAAAAATTTGTTGAGGTAATGAAGAGTATATTCCTGTGGATTGGAGGTGGCGATCAGAAAAAGGCTATGAGACTGGCAAGAAGGTTGCTAGGAACGAAGACTGTTAAAGTTAGTGGTGTGAGGTATTCTAAGGTAGAAGAAGCCTTTGCAACACTTAAGGTACCTATTAACTTGAGGCATAATAATGGGGAGCTTGATATTAGAAATAAAGAAGGAAAGATAGATTGGAAGCTGTTTGTTGATTCTTATGAAAAGTTTATTTAGGTTTATCTTTAGTTTTATTTTGCTGTGACTTTGTTTGAGTTTTTATCCGTGGCTGCCATGTGGAAATCTGCTGTAAGCTCTATGGCCTGCTTTGGACATGCCTGGACACACTGGTCGCAGCCGATGCAGATGTTGCGGGCGAAGCCAGGCCATTTTGTCTTCTTGTTGAACTGGCATGCCTGGGTCGGGCACACTCTTGCACACAGGGAGCAGTGAATGCATCTGTCCTGGTGGAAGATGAGTTTTGCACGGGTTGTTGGATAGGTCTTGGCTGGTTTGAATGGATATCTTTCTGTGAAGGGTTTCTTGAAGAGGTTTTTCCAGACTGTCCCGAGGAGTGGAAAACTCATAGGAGCATCACCCGTAGTAGGTCTATTATGGCCAGGGGGGCCACGAAGAACCATAGGAAGCGAATTGATTGTTCGATTCTTAGGCGCGCAGTTATGAAGCGGATTGTTATCAGGGCCAGAAGGAGAAGGAAGGTCTGGAGGATGAATATTGGCCAGGTGGCGAGAAGGATGATGAGTTCTAGGTAGTGGTCGAATTCGAGAATTGCTAGATTTTTTCCCGAGTATTCGGTCGTGATTCCTGCAACGATTTCCGTCTCCGCATCCGGGATGTTGAAGGGTGCGCGCATGAGTTTTGCCTGGGCCGTTAGCAGGAAAGCTATGAAGGAAAAGGGGAGGAGACGTGGGGTTGAGGAGATGGCCTGGAGTGAGAAGGAGTTGGATTGGATT
>CAZYBL010000138.1:0-3092 GCA_964645805.1 uncultured Candidatus Peribacteria bacterium
GGTTGATTAAGGAGCTATTGAGGGTTTCCTAGCCCAGAAAATTTTCTATTAATCCTAATTTGTTAATTCCTCAAACAACTCAAACATTTTGTCATCCATTTCTTTCGGGAAGTGGAATTCGAAAAGCCTGTTTCTTACTCGCACAAATACTATCCTTTCCGGGCTTATGCCGGGATCAAAAAATGAAAGGAGATTGCGTACAGGTTTACCTTCTCTTCTCTGAGTCTCATCTATCAGGTCTTTTATTTGAGGTGTAAATGAACTGTGCAAAGCTTCTTTAAGTGACAAGAAATAAACTTTTACCTGAGATGATTCGACCCATGCAATAAATCCGGACCTGTCACCATCTTTTATTAGGACTTTTGTATTAACGGGTGTTCCATCTTCGATGATCATGCTAAGCAAGCTATCTTCTTGGGTGTCTTGGAAAGTGAATTGTTTTAAGCTTAAGACTTGGTAAATGTCTGCTTGTTTAACAGGTATATTACTCGGTTGATTGATGGGTTGTGTGGGTGGGGGAGTAACTTGATTTGTCTCAGGTAGCTTCACATCAGTTAAAAGTGCGTCGGCAGTTCCTAGTGCGATTAGAATAATGAGTAAGCCGATAGTTGTTGTGGCTTTGTTCACGATGATAATTGTATCGTTAATTCGTTAATTTGTTAATTCGTAAAGATATTACCACATATTTTTGGCATAAAGAGTTAACGAATTAACGAGTTAACGAGTTAACGAATTAACGCTTTCTATGGTACAATCTGATTCCTATGGCAATCCAGAGACAAGGCAAATCCTCACAGATAGTAAAACCTAGCAAAACTGCAAGGGATAACGATAAATTTGAGCAAACCTTAAGACCCAAGACTCTTTCTGAGTATGTTGGACAGAGTGAAATAAAAGGACATCTATTGGTCCATTTAGAGGCAGCTAAGAAGAGAAATGAATCAATGGGGCATACTCTTCTTCATGGACCTCCTGGCCTTGGAAAGACAACTCTGGCTCATATTATTGCACGTGAAATGGGCTCTAATGCCCGGGTTACTACAGGTCCTGCTATAGAAAAGCCGGGAGATTTGGCTTCGCTTCTCACAAATCTGGAAGAAGGGGATGTTTTGTTCATCGACGAGATTCACAGACTTCGACCTGCTATCGAAGAAGTCCTATATAGCGCTATGGAAGATTTTGTTTTGGATTTGATGATTGGAAAAGGACCAACTGCAAGGTCAATGCGACTTGATTTAAAACCTTTTACATTAGTTGGGGCTACCACAAAGGCTGGATCAATCTCAGCTCCTCTCAGAGATCGCTTCGTCCACAACTTTAAACTTGGCTTTTACTCACAAATTGAGATGGAGCAGATAGTGGAAAGAACTTCCGGAATATTAGAAGTAAAGTTAGACGAGGGTACTTCCGAAAGGATTGCAAAAAGCTCTCGTTCAACTCCGCGCGTTGCCAATAGATTAGTAAGAGCAATCCGTGACTTCGCACAAGTTAATAATGAGAGTCAGATTACAATTGGCAGAGTAAGTGAGACTTTGGAATCATTAGGAATAGATGAAAGGGGACTGGATAGGACTGATCGTGAGATTCTAAAGATCATTATCGAGAATTATTCAGGCGGTCCCGTGGGGCTTTCCACCTTAGCTGCGGCACTTTCGGAAGAAGAGCAGACCTTAGAAGACATGTATGAACCATATTTGCTTCAACAAGGCTTCCTGCAACGTACTCCTAAGGGGAGGACTGTCACTAAGTTAGCTTATGAGTTTTTGGAAATAACTCTACCAATTGATGTACAGCAGGGATTATTTAGTTAGTATGGCCGCATGCCAAGGGAAACAATTAGGATTTACCGGTCTCAGATTCCAGATTCTTTGCAGAGTGAAGATGGTGTTGCAAATGATGAAACTTTTACATCATGGAATAGAAGAGAAATTGTTATTTCTGGGATAAATGATGATCCGAGGGTTGGCGAGCAAATATCTAGTATGATAATTAATACAGAAGAGGATGTATTAATGATTTTGCGAAATATTGCATGGCAAATGGAATAAAACAATGTATGTACATTGTACATACAGTGTATATACAGTATTAAATTAATAAGTTAATCGCACTCTGAATTTCGTTTACAAAACGATCCCTGGAAAACTTCTCTGCCTCCGATTGTAGCCGGAGTTCGTTTACCCCGGCCGCATAGTTTTGATCATTTTCAAACTTTTCAATCGTCCTATTTAACGACTCAGGCGTCTGCTCATCAAAAAACTCTCCCGTAACACCTTCAGTCACAGTTTCCAGTGCTCCTCCAGCTCTAAATGCAATCACAGGTGTACCGCAGGACATTGCTTCGATTGGAACTAGTCCAAAATCTTCTTTGCCGGGAAAGATAACAGCTTTAGCAGCTGTAATTATGTCCTTAAGTTCATCACGTTCACGATAACCATAAAACTCAACGGTTGGACCAGCTAGTTTCTCAAGCTTTTTGCGTGCCGGACCTTCGCCAACGATCTTCAAATATTTTTTGGATTGATTAAAAGCCTCAATCGCAAGATCAATTCGTTTGTAGTCAACGAGAGTTGAAACAATTAGGTAGTAATCAGGATTCTGAATTTGTCGATTGTCGATTGTCGATTGTCGATTGTCAAACCAATAATCATCAATCGGCGGATAAACAACCTCAGAATCTCTTCGCCAATACAATTCAATTCTTCTCTGAACTTCTTTGGATGCTGCGAGGAGTTTGTCGGGGCGGTGAGCTGCTTCGCAGTCCCAGATTCTTAATTTATGAAATGTGTGTTCGAGGTATTTGCGCTTTAACCAACCGAAGCCGGGACTCGCGAGTCCCGGTTGCGAGGCTCGGTTGATCACATCATGCGTCCTATCCCATAAATATCTGGCAGGGGAATTTACATAACATATATGCTTTGGCTTTCCATTTGTAATTATCCCGTGAGTGAATGCGGAGGAGAATGAAATGACGAGGTCGTAATCGAAGAAATCAAATGATTCAATGGCTTCGGGAAATCGATTTAAGTATCTGTGATGATTGTACGAGTGAGTAGTGAGTAGTGAGTAGGGGAAAGAGTATTTGGGAGTTC
>CAZYBL010000139.1:0-3090 GCA_964645805.1 uncultured Candidatus Peribacteria bacterium
TGAGAAAATTTTCAGTCGATGAGAAGACACAAATTCTGCTTGCGGTTTTTGTAACTGCACTTGTGCTAGCCAATCTTCTCGGCAACAAAATCACCGTAATTTTGGGGATCTCGGTCGCAGTCGGGATCTTTACATATCCTCTAACTTTTCTGGTTGCAAACATCATCGGTGAGGCCCATGGCAGAAGGATGGTGCACCACTTCATATTCATCGGATTCTTCGTACTGCTGCTGACTCTTTTCTTCACCGCACTCTCTATCTGGGTGCCCCCGGCAGAACGGTTTATGGTCAACACAGAATACTCAACCATCTTCACTCTGAGCCTCCGCATTACAATCGCAAGCCTGATAGCTTTCGGAGTTGCCCAGTTCAACAACGCCTTCCTTTTCAACAAGCTACGGACTAAATATCAGAACCAGCATTCAACCATCCACTACAACATATCTGTTATAGTGAGCCAGTTCTTCGACACCGTGATTTTCATGTACCTCGCGTTTTTATACATTAACCCTAATTTCACTCCAGGTTACGTATTCCAGCTCGTCCTTCCCTACTGGTTCATGAAGATATTGTTCTCGCTCTTCAGCACACCCCTCTACTATGGAGGGGTTCGGTGGCTGAAAAAAGACGTGAAGCATCCTAGAGGCATTCCAAAGCTTTTTTAATACCATCTCCAATTAAAGAGCTATCATTCTTTACATTCTAAAATGGCTAAGTGGGCATACAAATACAAAAAAACGAAGAGAAGAAAGTGTCGCTGGAAGTGGAGACGCAAAAAGCAGCGACGTCTGAAAAGGCAGCGCAAGCGCCAGAAAGGTAAGTTATAGGTTACCGGCAAGCTACTCTCTGTCTAAACTTATAAAGAATCATTTGTTTTAATCTATTAATGAAGTTAACGCCAGGATTAGCAGAGTTAATTGGTGCTCACTTAGGTGATGGTTGTATTAGTGTGACTAAGAGGTACAAAGAGTACGTACTTGCGGGCGATAGAACTGAAGAAAGAGAGTACCATGAATATCACCTTATCCCGCTTTTCAATAAAGAAATAGCAATTCCGTTCTTGGGGAGAGAGGTAATTGGAAAAGATTATCCCTCAGTAGGGGTGTATGGAATTTATGAATTTGATAGGAAACTAGCAGACTACTGTATAGATGAATTGAAACTTCCTGTTGGTAACAAGTTACATGCCCACATACCAAAATACATCACAAATTGCAAGAATAAAGAGATTCTAATCAATTTTGTAAGAGGAATCTTTGATACGGATGGATGTGTGTGCTTTCACAAAAATTACACAAGGACATACAATAGGGAAGAACATTGTGTACCAAGAATCGAAATAACGCTTATTTCACGAAATATGTTTAATGAGCTTTACGACATATTGATTTTCCTCGGCCTAAGACCAATACTGAAGAAACCATATCGTGAAAAACCTAATTGGAGTATTGCCTACAAATTAATCCTGCAATATAAATCTGATATCAAATATTGGTTGGAGAATATTGGATTCAATAATCCAAAACATAAAACAAAAGTTAAAATCTGGAAGAAGTTTGGATCCTGCCCACCCTACACTACTTTGGAAGAAAGAAGAAAGATACTTAAACAAGACCTACTCTTTAACTAAATAAGCGGGGGTTCCCGAGTGGCCAAAGGGGCTGGAGAGGCTAGTAATTCTATCCTCGGTCATACTTAAGACCGACGGCTTCTGCCGTCGCTAAGCTATCCAGTAGCTTAGTGCTTTCGCAGGTTCGAATCCTGCCCCCCGCATCAATGACAATTGAGATAAATATTATTGAAGGGGACAAATATTCTGAATTCCGTGAGCAGGAGAATCTAGATTCGTTAAAGGAGATTCTTGGAGAATCCCAGGCAGAGAAGTATTTCAAGGGCTTTTCTTTTTCTGAGGAACTGACGCTGGAGGTATTTGAGGATAAGCTTGTTGGAAGCGCGCTTATAGAGATTGAAGGGGGTACCTTCCGAATTCGTGAGTTGGTTTTTGATGAAGAACATGACAAAGAAGTCGTTATTTGTGATGCCTTTGATGTGATGACGGAAACTGCACTTGAGTATGGATGTCATAAAATGTGGCTCATTGATTCACCAAAATTGAAAAGGATAGGACTATTCAAAAAGAATGGGTTTGTCGAAGAGGGTAAGCTTGAGAGAAATGTTCTCGAAGAAGAAGAGTATCTTATGTGCAAATTCACAGAGGGTTGGAAAAGCCCTCAACGAAGGACTAATTTGAAGATCGGTGTGGTTAAGGGGAACATTCATGGCGATTTTAGACAAAAATTACAAATAGAATCACTAAAGAGAAAATTCAGAGAGAAAAGCCAGAGATATTATGACGGCTTCAAGAATAAAGAGCGCATGACTTTGGAGATAAAAAATGGAGAAGAATTAATCGGGAGTGCGGGAATCGAAATAACTGGGGGCATTTTCAGAATTAGCTCATTTATGATAAAGAAAGAGTATCGGGGAAGGGGAATCGGAACCGATGCCCTTTTGAAAATGGAGGAAACTGCCAGAAAAATAGGTTGTCACAAGATGTGGCTGATAACAAACCCGCAACTCCGTGTTGTGAATCTCTACAAAAGAATGGGTTGGGGAATTGAGACAGAACTTAAAAACAACGTTGCACATCAGGATGAATTACTAATGAGGAAGTTCCTAAATGAATAAGTTCAAAAAATCGGTAGTTTATGAGACGAAAGAAACTGGTTTGAAAGGATAATGTCTTCCTGACCCCCCGCATCGGCTGGCTGACCCATGAGGCAATGGAAAGGCTGGACTAGATTACTGTTGATAACGTAAAAGCCTTTCTTGAGGAGAATCCAGAGAACGTGGTTGACTAACTAGAACACTAGCTAGAACAGCTTCCCGCCGAGGGGTGCCTTCTTTTCCGGCACGAGAAGGATCGCATTTCCAAGTTCATCTGGAACTCCAAGAGTAAGAACTTCTGAAAGTGCGCTCGCAATTTGTTTGGGTGGAAAATTTACAACTGCGATGACTTGCCTGCCAAGCAGCTCTTCTTTAGTGTAATGTGCCGGGAACTGGCCTATTGACTTCTTGATTCCGATGCTC
>CAZYBL010000140.1:0-3072 GCA_964645805.1 uncultured Candidatus Peribacteria bacterium
TCCCACTTTATAGAGTGCGTGGAAAAACAAGCCACCCCAATAGCCTCCGCCCAGGTAGGTTATGATGTAATCAAAATCATCGAGGCCGCACAAAAGTCTCTGAAGGAAAAAAGAACAATATTTTTGAAGGACGAGTAGAATGCCACCATTTATCCACGAATCCTCAATAGTCGAAACCGATCTCAAAAACATAGGTGACGGAACCAAGATCTGGTGCTTCACCCATGTCCGCGAGAACGTCAAAATCGGAAACAATACCAACATCGGCGACTCCTGCTACATCGGCCAGAATGCGATTATCGGAAGCAACTGCAAAATCGCAAACCACGTCGACATCTATGAGGGAGTAACAATCGAGGACGAAGTTTTCGTAGGCCAGGGAACCAAGTTCACAAACGACAAATACCCAAGAGCAGTAAACGATTCTTTCAAACCTCTCAAAACCCTAATCAAGAAAGGCGCAGGAATAGGTGCAAACTGCGTCATCATGCAAGTAACCATCGGCGAAAATTCTATGGTGGGCGCTGGATCGGTTGTCACCAAAGACGTCCCAGCAAACACACTTGTTCTAGGTTCTCCTGCAAAAGAAATCAAAAAACTCTAACCTCGCATTTTGAATCTCCAAATACTTCGGGGAGTAATAGCTATATACTAATAAAACCACTAATTTTTTATGGGTCGAATACGCTCAAGAAAAAGCACAGTACAGGAGAAACGAGTAAGCAGTACTTCGGAACTTTTCGCAGTGAAGTGTGATCCTCCATCATATATGATAACGCTTGCTGAGAATATTTTCAAAAAAGTTAACTCGCTAAAACCAAGGTTCTACAAGCGTTGTTTTATGATTGCTTTTGAGAGACGTCATGCAATTGGTATAAGTTGGACATATTCAAAGTCAGGCAAGGGTAGGGCACTTTATTTTGCTTATGACAAATCACTAGTCGAATATCGTAACCGTAAGGTGCGTAATCTATTGATGTGGTCAGTTGACCATGAGGCCATGCATGCGGTATTGGCCCCTTTAAGCTTCGGATTCTTCGAGAAGAAATATCCTGAGATAACAAAAGACTTTATAGAATGGATAATGGACCCAACCGATGTTGTTGGTGGGATCTCCCTTGGTTCACTCGAGGGATACTTGAAAGAGAAATATCCGCAAAACCCTGAATATGTAAGATTGCTTGATAGAATAGGCATTGCTGCTACGATAATTGATCATGCCATCTTCGCAGAATGGGTTCAGTTGAAATATGAAAAACTGTATACTGAGCTCCGAAAAGAGAAGAATGCAAAAGCAATTAAAGAAATATTTGAAAAGCCTCGTCGCTTAAGATACCCCCTCATGCTTAAGCTGCTTAAGAAAATTTCAAAAGAGATACCAATTGAAGATGTTAAAGCAGTAGCAGGGGTGCTTGTAAATGAGATTGATTATCAACCCAGTAACTTCAAAAAATCTGTAATTATGCATGAGGGAACGTCCATAAAGGACGTCGTAAAACCTCTTAGTGCTTTATTGACCAAGCGGGAAAAAAGTACTATGAACTGGATCACGAGCATAATGCGTCAGGATCCGAGAATAACTAAAATTGTCGATGCAATATTTGAGAAAAAATGGAGCGATGTTGATCTCGAATACCTAGAGATACTTCAGGAAATCCTTGAGACCTGAAATTTAGAATATGAAAATCAAAGTAGTGTATGGCGTCCATCAAAACGAGGCTGCCACCACGAAGGTGGCACTTACCCTAGAGGAGAGGCTTCATGATTACAAAGATATTGAATTTGTTAAGTTTGACGTCGATGAGGTGTTTAATGATCTGGAAATACCATCAGCTTTTGAAAAGAGCAATGAATCTGTAGAGGATTATCTTGCTCCCGAGAGAGATAGTAGAGATTACTACTCATATATGTTCTACCTAACAATGCGGCAGCGGCCTGACCTTGTAGAAAGGATTTCAAAGGGGGAAATTTCAGATGAATTGGTGGAAGAATATGCAATAATGAACCGCCATGAGGAGTACGAGGGCACACCTAGTTCTCTCTTTTTTCAGAATTATGGGGAAGCTACTGATGATCTCAAGAAAGACTGTCTTTGTATAGAGTTGCACAATACTGCGCTACAAACCATCATTATGAATAAAACGATAGTTAAAGGAAAATCTGCAAAATTTTTGTGTTTTAGCAGTGATGAGCATCTGCGTTCTGCGTTCTTGGAGATTAAAGCTAAGGATGCCCAGAAAAAAGGAGAAGTTGACATGGAACTGCAGCCCAGCCATAGACTACACTTGCACGGTATGCGTATTGACCGCTCTGCGTTTGAGTTCTATGAGATTTACAAAATCCCTAAAGCGCTAAAGGATCGGCCGGGACTTATGAAATTTATGATACATATTGAAAAGAATAAGGAAGGTATTGAGCAGAGATACAATGTTTATGATTTACCTGCTTTTTATTCACTCTGCGAAGCAGTGCCAGGGAATCATACCGAGGACTATATTGACATCACTGAAAAGTGCTTAATCAAGGTCTGTGAGAAGTATAATCCGGATTAAGCAGATTAGGCTCCTCAGTTAATTTTGATTTTATTTTATTTATTCTATTATTTTTATGAATGGCGGATCTGTCGTGCTTAAAATCCTGATTGCTTTTTTCAGCTTTTCCGTGGTAACAAACTTAAATCCCAATTCAAGTTTCAAGATTTGCTCGATTGTTGCCCCTGATTCATCTGCGCCTACCAAAATCCCTACAATCAAATCCATAGTCCTCTTTAGTTCAGTGTCCAGATGAGTGAAACATGTTGATGCATTAAATTCCTCAAGCGTACACAATATCTTAAGCCTAGTAGATTTATTATATGTAAATTCTTCTGCTCCCAAAAGATCAAAGTAGTACAAGAATTCTATGGCGAGTTCAAAATGTTCTTCTTTTATATCAAAAACGTTGCTGGTTTTCCCTTCCTTAACCGTCCTAGTTCCAACAACCGCTTTTCTGAGTTTTAAGTATTCGGACTCCATGTCTTCTTTGGAAGCTAGGAAATTGACAAGCGTCATAATTGCCGTCTTAACAATAGGC
>CAZYBL010000141.1:0-3001 GCA_964645805.1 uncultured Candidatus Peribacteria bacterium
ACATTCGTAAACATATAGATGATGAGGCCGAAGTAGAGCGTATATTTGAATTAGTTCTAAACCAAAATGAGTACTAAAAAAATGATCATCGGTGGAATTCCTATCAGTGTATTGCGCAAAGACATCAAGAACCTACATCTTGGAGTTTACCCCCCCCATGGAAGGGTGCGCATTGCTGCTCCTATGCGATTTACTGACGAAGCTATACGGGTGTTTGCTGTTTCCAAAATCCCATGGATCAAGAATCAGAAAGTTAATTTTAAAGGCCAAGAGAGGCAAACGAAGAGAGAATATGTTTCAGGAGAGTCGCACTATTTTATGGGAAGAAAATATATTCTTAAAGTAATATATGTAGATGCTCCTCCGAAGATAGAGCTTTCCAAAAAGACCTATATTAAATTATTCGTACGCCCAAAGAGCTCACATAAAAAGAGGCGTGAAATAGTGACAGAGTGGTACCGCAAGGAATTAAAAAAAGAAATCCCACCTCTAATTGAAAAATGGGAAAAGAAAATTGGTGTGAAAGTAGCTGATTGGGGTGTGAAGAAAATGAGTACTCGCTGGGGCACTTGTAATCTGAAGGCAAAACGCATTTGGCTGAATCTTGAACTGGTGAAGAAGACCAAGAGATGCCTTGATTTCATTGTGCACATCCTAGAACGTTCACATAATGACCATTTTAAAGCTCTCATGGATAAACACATGCCAAAATGGAAAGCGTGTAGGGATGAGTTAAATAGGCTACCTCTTTGTCCTGACTAGAAGAAGTCATTTGGAGAAAGCAGGATGCCACTTTCTGCTCTGATTTGCGGGTTCGAGTTACAGGCGAAGCGCGCCTACAACAATGTAGTCGAAAATACTGTGCCAGAAAGCTTCTGTTTATTGCTAGGTTTGGCTAGGATGAGGGCAATATGAGTATGAGAATTCGTGATCTACACCAAAAATTAGGACGCACTGGAACTGCTGGTTTTATTTATTCTCAGATGAAGAGCATACAGTGTGGTAGGTATTCATTCACAAGACCTGCACATATCGAATCTTTGCTCAAGCATCCGTATTTCCCAGATAACTTCGGCGAGTCCTTTGATGAAATCATGAGTGCTGATTATGGAATGAAAGAATCGAGGGCAAAAATGCGTCTCTCCAAATATGCAGAATCTCTACCAGAGGCTACTCTTTTGTCCGCAAGAGCTAGCATTCAGCAGGGAGCGATAATTCTCTTGATGGAAGATGCAAAGAAATGGATCGAAAGCAAAGATAGTAGCTA
This sequence comes from uncultured Candidatus Peribacteria bacterium, assembly GCA_964645805.1. Lineage (GTDB taxonomy): Bacteria > Patescibacteriota > Gracilibacteria > Peribacterales > Peribacteraceae > UBA2144. Next base: position 1,268 of record CAZYBL010000141.1, read on the forward strand.
CAAGCATCGAGTTAACTTGAAGTCTTTTGGAGAGGGATTTCGTGAATATTTTAAGAAGGGTGATGAATATGAATTCAGTTGGGATAGAATGGTAACTGCCATAAACACCTTCTTCGATGAAGAGCTATTGCCCGCATATCCAGAGTCGAAGCAGCTACAGCAAAGATGCGAAGTAGTGTCCAATATGCTTGATCCAAACATCCCTGTCGAAAACCAAGATGTTGTGAAGAAATTTCTGAAAGAGTTCGACGATCTACAGTGGTACTTCGACAATTGGTGTGTTGGGGTAACTGAAATTGATGATATTCCTGAGAATAAAGAGATATTAACAAAACCAGAGGTTCAAACTTCTGAAGCACCGAAAATGACAGCGAGAGAGAGTGTTGACAGTGCTGTGTATGCTTGCGACGGAAAGTTAATGGCACTGCCTGATGGAAGCATCTACATAGATGATCGAGAGATCGAAGATGTGGATCCATGTGTTGGCAAGACTCTCTATGCCTTAATTAAAAAAAGACACGGTTATGTCTCTCCTTGGGATATTGCTCGTTGCGTTTATGATGAAAAAGTCGGAAATCCCGCTGCAGGACGGAAGTCAGCTATAAGAAAATATGTGTCAATAGCCAGAAAGTTACTTAAGCGTTACTTTCCTGCTTGCAGGATAGACAACAAGAGGGGCGAGGGGTACTCGTTTCATGAACAAGTGAAAAAGAAAGTATCAGTCACGTAACGGTGCAGTAACAGTGTTATCTCATTCGTGTAACACTTACCCCTTATGGTGAGGGCACTTTTTTCATGCCCCCCCATAACTATGCGTACAAATGCAACGTACAACAGCTCAGATCTGCCACAATGTGTATGGTTACACGCCTCAGGAGTCCCACTTGTTGGGATTGAAAAGATGAACGACACCAGAAGAGAATTCTGTTTTGAAAGGACGAAAAACATCGAAGAACTACTTATGGCTTACGCTAGCGGTCGTACAATTCTGTGCGTACCTTCGCGTCTCATTGCTTCATACAAACACCTTAAATCCCTTCTTTTTTCTCAAAGATGAATCTTACCGATTCAGACATCGGCAAATTTCTGGGTTTCTTGCACCCTGATCCGCGCCCTCCCTAAAACATGGGAAACAAGTAACCGAGCAGTGACCCGATTTATCTCATTTCCCTTCCTTATCATTACGCATTTTACACCATCACCGGAAAACATAAAAGTCCTCATTCTCGATGAAGAACTTACCTGGGAAGAGGCATATACCGGCGCAAAGGAGCCAAGGTTTAATCGCTGGAAGGTTTTATCCCTTTCCGAACTGAAGAAATGTCTCAACAAGACTCATTAGAGCATAAGCGATCACAGGCAGATAAGCTCATCGAGCTTGTAACTGTTGAGAGAGCATTACTCTTCAAAGATCAATTCGGTGAGCCGCACGCTCGTATCCTTGTGGATGATCATTGGGAGATCTGGCGGGTTCGTAGCAAGCAATTTAAGCGGTGGCTCTGTTCATTGATGTGGGAATCGGAACAGAAGGCGCCGAATTCCAATGCTCTCTCTTCAGCACTCACCATCATCGAAAGTCGTGCTTGCTTTGGAGGACCTCAGATTGCGCTGCAGAATCGTATCGCATGGCACGAAGACGCACTCTGGTACGACCTAAGCGATGCCAAGTGGCAAGCAGTGATGATCACGCAGAATGGATGGAAAGTGGTTGCAAGCCCTCCCATCCTCTTCCGT
>CAZYBL010000142.1:0-2999 GCA_964645805.1 uncultured Candidatus Peribacteria bacterium
CCAGGAGGAGGACTTTGTCGTGGTTTTTGCAACCATGGGTATCACCCACGAAGAGGCAAACTTCTTCAGACGGGACTTTGAAAGGACCGGAGCTCTCGAGCGAGTGGTCATGTTCCTGAACCTTGCTGACGACCCGACAATCGAGCGAATTGTAACCCCGAGAATGGCTCTGACCGCAGCCGAGTACCTTGCCTACGAGCATGACATGCAGGTATTGATTATCCTGACTGATATGACGAACTACTGTGAGGCTCTGAGAGAAGTTTCAGCAGCTCGTGAAGAAGTACCTGGAAGGCGAGGCTACCCAGGTTACATGTACACTGACTTGAGTACAATCTACGAGCGGGCAGGCAGGATCAAGGGAAGGAAGGGTTCCCTAACCCAGCTTCCAATTCTGACCATGCCCGATGACGACATCACCCACCCGATTCCGGACTTGACCGGCTACATCACGGAGGGTCAGCTCGTGGTTTCCAGAGACCTTCACAGAAAGGGTATCTCACCACCGCTGAACGTACTGCCTTCACTTTCCCGTCTCATGAACGCGGGAATTGGTAAAGGAAAGACGCGCGAGGACCACTCCGGTGTTGCAAACCAGCTCTACTCCGCATACGCGGAAGGAATGGATTTGCGAGACCTTGTGGCGGTTATCGGTGAAGAAGCCCTGTCCGATAAGGACAAGAGGTTCCTGCAGTTCGCAGACAGGTATGAAGCAGAGTTTGTGAACCAGGGGCTTGAGGAGGACAGGAGCATTGAGGAGACACTCTCAATTGGTTGGGATCTTCTCTCGATTCTGCCTGAGGTTGAACTCAAGAGAATCGACTCTGAGTACATTGAGAAGTACCACCCGGCACACAAGAAATAATAGGAAGGAAGAATAGGAAAAAACAAGAATGGGAAAAGCAAGCGGGGACGTGAGCCCCACAAGAATGGCGCTGCTGCAGACCAAAAAGAAGGCGAAGCTGGCCAAGCGAGGCCACAGCCTTCTCAAGGAAAAGCGTGACGCCATCGTGATGGAGTTCTTCGAGAAGATGAAGGATGCCGAGGAGCTGAGGAAGAATGTGAACGAGCTCCTGGTAGGCACCTACAAAAATCTTACCCTGACCCAGGCCTTCGATGGCTCTGGAAAGGTTTTCAGCACATCGCTTGCTGTCAAGGAGAATTCAGACCTTGAGCTTTCCCACAAGAATATCATGGGTGTGAGGATTCCCACAATCGAGGAGATGGAGTTCCAGAGAAAGGTAACCGAGAGGGGGTACGGTCTTGTGGAGACCTCCTCAAGGATTGACAGAACCGCGAAGGACTTTGAAGAAGTCCTTTCAAGCCTTATCAAGCTCGCGGAGCTTGAAGGCTCGCTTCGAATGCTTGGAATGGAGATACGAAAGACAAAGCGGCGTGTGAACGCCCTGGAATACATAACCATCCCGAAACTCGAATCCACTTCGAGAAGGATTGTTATGAGACTTGATGAAATGGAGAGGGAAAACTTCTTCAGACTAAAGGTTATTAAGAGGAGGTTGGAAAATGCTGCAGCTTGATCCGTTGACGATTAAGGACATTTATGATAAGTTTAAAGATGGAGATGTAAAAGGTGCGACAAACGATGTCGCAAGCTTCTCGGAGAGGTATCCAGATGACTCTGATCTTCAGGAAGTGAAAGGCCTACTCGAGGAGGGAAAGGTCGATGAGGCTAGGGAAAGATTGGACCACATGAGGAATACACGGTCAGAAGGCCATAATGCCCCGACGTCGCTTCAGTTCGAGGACCGAAGGTTGAGTCACGGAAAGAGCACCGAAGGAAGACAGTAGGGGTGCAATGAAAGTCTCTCCTGAAACCCTACATAAGATCTTTTTCTATGGCAACATCGCTGCATGGATCTCAATCGTAATCGGATTCCTGATTTATATGCTTCTACTTATAAAATAGTGGGACCGAAAGTGGTATAAATGGATGGATAGTAATACCAAATATGGTACACTTCCAGCCAGAGTATGATGTCGATAAGCTGACCCCATTTGAGAAAAGACTTTTCCATGAGACTGCCAAGCTAAAGAAGCTTCTGCAGTATAAGAAAAAGGGCGATGAAAAGCTGACAGATACTGAGATTTTGCTTAGTGGGTCGACTTTCAATCAGATGATGAATACTAAATTACAGCTCCAGAGCAGGTTTATTCATCTGTATGGAAAGGGTGATCCTTTGTTGTCGGAAAAATTAGAAAAGGATGAGCCATTGTTGTCCAAAAAATTAGAGTCCATTGGCCTCTACGACTACAAGATGCACATAATCGCAATGGCAGTTCTGAACGAGGTCATTAGGCGCACGGTAGCTAATTTAGATCGTGTTATGGGGGAACTAGAAAAAGAGGGTGCGAGACCCTACTCTTTCAGAAAAGTTACCGCTGTTATAAAACGCCTGAAAGCCATTAAAGAAAGGCAAGACGCAATACTTGGCAACTTCAGGAAAATACTTCGGCAGATAGACGGGAAGGTTCTTGACAAAGAGGAATTGAGAAATAGCCTGAGGAAGCATATAAAGCGCCTGAACGGGGGAGAGAAGAGTATCAAATCCTCTGCAGAGGAGTTGAGGGTATTGATTGGGGGCCAGAAATATGACAAGGATGGAAAACTCCTCAAGAATGACAAAGGGGGAGCAGCCAGGGATGACAAGACAAGAATACCATCAACCATTGAAAAGGAGATCATAGACTATGACTTTCTCTTTGTGTTCAGTTGGCTCCTCGGAGATCTCTCTGAGAGGAACATCATAAAGGCAAACGAACAGGATTATAAGCGACTAAAGAGGTTGGTTATTGAAAAGGATAGGGCCCTTCTTGGCCTCTGGGATAAGTGGATTTGGGCTACAAGAAATAAGATAGATTACCTGACTCTTATTGAAGCTGTTAAGATCTACAAAGATTTCTGCTGGCAGTACAAAGATCTTGAAGAGGAAGTGGAAAAAGTGGATAAAAAAATTCCACCTCAGCCGCCCCTTCAGACC
>CAZYBL010000143.1:0-2927 GCA_964645805.1 uncultured Candidatus Peribacteria bacterium
AGAGATGCATTCCAGGCAACTTAACTTCCTGGGTACTCCCGTGGAAATAAAGGCAGGGCAACAGGCAAAAATAACAGTTGAACAGCACAACAAACCTTATAATGTAGCTGAAGGAGAGTTTCAAACTGGAGATAATAAACCTTCAACATGCATGATGGCCATTTTCCCACGAGGATACCCCGCAATGGATGATCTTGATCTTAAAGAGGACTCATTTGAACGGGCAATTCAAAAAAGCGATCTTCTGACTTTGCACACCAAAGGCAGGGAAAAGTTCATAGAAGAGCAGGTCAGCGCTGTTATGGAGACATTGTTCGATGAGAACAGGGAAAATATACACGAGTGGCGTAAATCTTTTATTCTGTACAGTAGACCTGATTCTGAAGGAAACATTTCTGATGCTGTAAGAGGCATGAGTATTGATGAATATAATGATCTTGGTGATGATAAGAAAGAAACGCATAAAGCAATGGTTCGCGCGCGTATTACTGAGTTTTTAACGAAGCTTTTCGAAGATAACATGAGTCAACCATACCGCAGCGAAAATGCTGTTTCTTTACTCAAAAATGCTCGTGAACATTTGAAAGATAATTCAATTAAAGTTGCTCCTATGCATATGGATAAAAAAGAGGCAGTTAAAAGATTTGCTGCTGCGTATATCAAAATGTTGGAGGAAAGAGAGTGATTGGTGGGACAGATTGGGGTGAGTTGGAACTATCTTGTGCTAACAATGGAGGATATTGCTAAATGTTTGAATTCTACTAATCCTCACTTGCTTCAATAGTTTTAAGTAATTCATCTACTTCAGCTCTAAACACTCCAACATTTACACCATGTCTCTCAGCAAGACCTATTCTTTTTCTCACAAAATCAGCATCACCCCCATCATAAACACCTGAGTTAATTGCTCTTCGAAAATGATCTATTGTTCGGTTCAATAATACTTCATGGAATCTGGTCTCTATTCGATGTAATCGCATTGCCAACATATTTGATGTCTCACTTACATCATTAAAAACTAATCTTGATAACACTGCACGTATCGTATCAGTATCTATATGAAACATATTTCGAAGAGGTGTCTCGCCGTTGCTATTTGTGAAATCTTCAATACTTTGAACAGCATCACTGCAATGCCTTCGATCTCTTTCTAGCTCGGTATCACTCATGAGCTAAGTATATACTATACTTAGTGTATGTCAAGTTGGTGGGGGACAGATTGGGATGAGTTGGAACTATCTCATCTGTTCCATGGAAAATATTGCAACCATTTCCTCAAAAGAGCAAATGACTACCAATAATTTGCTAGTTATGTCAAATGACAGGTGAAAAACAGGATAATAACAAGGAAATAACAAGAGAATGTTGGTAACAGGTAGGATTGGAACAAATGACATAAATAGTGCAAATGCACAATTGATATAGTCTCATCAGATTAGTAATCATATAAGTATGAGCTCTATCTCTTTCCCAGCCAAATCAGAGTCGTCAAGAACTATTGTTACCCCATTTGATGGTGAACCCATGGGCAAAACAAAAGTTAGCAATGTTAAAGAGAGAATTAAGGCTTGGAGAGAATTTTACGAACCGTTAATTGATGACTCCAACGACCAAAGCTAGGCAAAAGAAAATTGCGCAGGGAAAATCTAGTGAGAAAAAGAATGATCTTGAGCAGGCTTTAAGAATGATCAAGGATTTTCATCTTGTATACGATACCAATATTCTTGATAAGATATGTTGTGATAATTCTGCCCACAGAAATGCCATTGTTTTAATATCTGCACAAAACATACCTGTTATATGTGACACAGTATTCTGGGAATTTCTTAGGAATTGTAATCTAGACAAGTATAGGAAAAGAAAAAAACAACTGGAAGAACATCCACATTTAATAATTGAATCTGAAGATCAAGAAGTAAAGGATAAGTATGTACCAACTTGGATGACATATCTAATAGCATTAAAAAATGACCCAAAAAGAATGGCAAAGATTAAAGTCCCAGATATTTGGATAGCCACTTTTTGCATTGCCAAGAAATACGATAGAATTTTGACTTTGGATAATACTGGCGACTTCCCAATAGAGCTTTTTGACGACGAGGAGTTTGTAATTGATGAAGATAAGTTAATCTTGCATTTAAGAACTTTTAAAAGGAAGAAGGCATCAGAACTATGGATTGAGGCCATTAATGATGATATAGAAGTAGCATTCCAAGAGTGGAGATGATTTTACTTGCATTCCATTAGTAAGAGTGACACAGCAATTAATCTCTTCATTCTCCTATTTGGCGATAATACTCTTCACAGCCTTCATTAAAAGACCTTGAGTTGCCATTGCAACTACCACCTGTTCTTTCTGCCCAATCATATCCAGCATCATGTCCACCTCCATCACCGTAGGGCCCCCGACCTCTGCTATAGGACCTTCAATTGGCCATTGGTCTTTATTATCGATAAGGTGACTTTTAATTCTACTTTTCTCTGCAATACCATCTTTTTGTTTTAAGAACCATTCCCTCCGTCTCGCGGTAGAAAGTGTTTCTACTTTTTCAAAATAAGCTATGGACAATGGGCGCCTATGCTTTGTCGATTTTACTGTACCATTCTTATGAGCTTCAAACCTCTGTTCAACAGTATTATTTGTGCAGCCTACATACCAATTATTATCTTTTTCACTATAAAGAAAATAAACGTAAGCCATATGTTGGGGGTGTGTAGTGCAATGGTGGAGCATGCCGGAGTTGAACCGGCGACCTCCTCGATGCGAACGAGGCGCTCTAGCCAACTGAGCTAATGCCCCAAAATCACTAGAATTTTATTGCATAGCCTTTTGATTAGAAAGAGATTTATATATAATTCGGGAAGCCACTGTGGCCCGGTAGCTCAGTTGGTAGAGCACTCGCCTGAAGAGCGAGGTGTCGTCAGTT
>CAZYBL010000144.1:0-2879 GCA_964645805.1 uncultured Candidatus Peribacteria bacterium
TTTGCAGTAGCCTTTGGTCTGCGCCGTGCTTTTGATGCTTTCTCTGCTTCAACCCCTTCTCGTATCCTCGCAAACGGGAACTTAGGCTTAAATTCAACCTTGCCATCCTTCAATATCCAGTCCTCTCCTATGGTGACAAGTACCAGTCGTTTCATGTTGTCATCCCCTTCATCCAGTTGCTTAAGAGCGCGTGAAGCGAAGTCGAATGTTTCGATGGTGCGCTCAATTGATGTATCAATGTTTCTATCGTTTTCGCTGAGTAATGCTTTGTAGCGATCTCTTTCCTGTTTAAGCTCATCCTTCTGCTTTTTAAACTCTTCATCACTAAGAAGTGATTTATCGGCGTTCTCCGTGGATACAAAAAGCTTCACAAGGTTCTGCATAGCAGTGATACAGTTCTCATACTTTCGTCTTATATCCTCCCATTGTTTCTTTTGTATCTTTTGATCTTCCTCTGTCATCTTTTCAAGTTGCTTGCGTACCCATTCAACAAGGCGGGGTGAAACGTGCACGGCCTCGATGTACGGACGCAGGATGCTTACAAGTGCTTCTTCACGAATACACTTTCGCTGTGTGCATGGGCCTTTCTTATGTGAACAGTGATAATAAACGTATGTGGCAACCTTATTGGTTTTCCTGAGTATCTTCTGCTTAACCTGAGCAGTTACCATTCCTCCACACTCGCCACAACGGATACAGCCTGTAAATGGGAATGAGTGCTTTTCATGACGATATTTGCCTGCTCTACCAAGTATCACCTGCGCTCGCTCAAATTCATCCAAGGTAATCATAGGTTCATATTCACCTTTGTACTGTTCTCCGTTCCAACTAAAACTGCCGGTGTAAAATGGTGAGTTGAAGATTTTGTATACGGTAGGAAGTGATATATGACGCTCAGGTAATTTCCTTGTTGCTGGCATAGTCAAATCCCAATCATTAACTGCAAGTTTCCATATATCGGGAACAGAATAGGCTCCGGTAAGTAAGTGTTCCCACATCCTGCGAACGATTGGAAAACGAACCTCGTCTTGCTCAATGTATCTTCTACCACGGTCTTCGGTCTTTATGTTCCTGTAACCCAATAATGCCTTTGTGGGCATGTGACCCATCTGACACTTCTTCTTCATGCCACGCATTACATCTTTCCCCAGCTTTTCTGAGTAATACTTCGATTGCGACAAGGCAATTCCCAGCATCATCTTTCCCTCCGGTGAATTGTCGAAGTGATATGATCCGAACTTAAGGTCTTTAATTACTCCACGGTCTAAAGCGTAAATGAGTTGCGCTGCATCTATAGGATTACGAGAAAGACGATCCGGATGCCAGGCAATGATTCCATCTGCTTCCCCCTTCTCAATCCGCTCCATTAGCTTAGCGAACTTAGGACGATTATGTGGTTTAAAGGCACTTCCATCCTCCTGAATAATCTCAACAATGTTCAAATGCTCGAAACGAGGCATCAATTCATCTATCTGCGATTCTGTAGAAAGAGCTTGCTTTTCATCATCTGTACTTCTTCTGGCGTACGCCAGATAGCGGTAGTCGGTAGTTTCCATGTATGAATAGTAAGGAATATTAAATGCCCAGAAGGCAGCCCTGGAGATCACATCAGCTTACACCTTTGTGCAGGACTGCCATCTGGACAGCTAAACAGGGGTGTAAGGCGGTAATGTGATCTCGTCTAAATATTATCATAATTAGGGAATATTAGTCATTATTAATGTATTTACTTAATTCATCATTATGTTCATCACATAAGGATACAGATGTAAATAATCCGCTTAGAACGTGTTTCGCGGGCTTATCACATCCGTCTTTGTAGCATTTGCCATTTGATTTTGATTTCTCTTTCAGACTGTAAGTCATAAGGTACAAATCAAAATGGAAAAATACCTTTCCATCTTCACCGATAAGCTCGCACAAGAAGGCCCGTGTATCGCAATAATTTGTTTCAACCCATATATCAACAACGTTTTTCTGGCCGCAAATATCGGAAATGTAATACCTTGCAATCTGAAAATCCTTTCCGTCTATTCGTGTTTTAAGAGGGGTATTATTAAGTATTCTGATTGTATTCTCATATAACTGCTCATCAGTTAAGCACTCCCCCGCAACATAATGTCTTCCGTTCTTAAAATAAGGCTTGTGGTATATACCTTTCCCCTCAAAGAAACTAATTGCATCATTGACCATATCAAAGACATTTGTTTTCTTAAGTTTTTTAAGCATTTTTCAAAAAGGTTAAAGTAGGAGCCGGGTGTTCCGTTTTTGGCTCATCAACAAAAGTTCTTAAATTAATGTCGTAGTGGAGTTTAATTTCACAATCCCTATGCCCAGTGCCACGGGACTTATCAATATAAGCGAAGGTATCATCTCCATCGCGATGAAGCATTAATACTACTGTGGATTCCTTTGCAATATCACCTGCGCCGTAAAGGTCGATTAATCGGGGTCTTTCATTCTCTTTCTGCAATTTGCGAATATGTGATGCGACAACAACCGGAACTCTGTATTTTTTGACCATACTTCTTATCCTTCTCATTATGCGAGCCAAATTTTGAGACATTGATTCAGTTCCTCCATCCATGGAGAAATAGTGCAAATGATCAAGAACAACCAGATCAAAAGGAGTCCTCTTGGTTATATTCATGGATTCCAGGAACTCATCAAACTTCAAAGCTGCCCCTTCATAAATAACTATGTTGCCTCCTCCGCCCCCCATCTTCTTTACTTCGTCTTTCGCGCTATCAAACGCTCTTCTTTGGTCGGGCATCATCGAATTAATCCTGTAGTCTTTGGGTGAGATCCAAGCCTTTCCTAGTATGAGGTTGGTAGCTGTAAGCATTTGTCTGTCCGCGATTTCTTCCTCATCCATCTCC
>CAZYBL010000145.1:0-2875 GCA_964645805.1 uncultured Candidatus Peribacteria bacterium
GATGGTGTTTACAGGTATTATGCGGCGATATGCATTTCACAGTTCAGAGTAGGAACAGCAAAAAATTATCAATTATGTTCATTCAATAATTCCCTAACAACCTTCCTCTCATCCCACGGGATAGGTCCTTTAAGAGTATTGAAGGTACCAAATGGTCCCATACCACAACAAATAACTGTGTCCCCAAACTTCGCACTCATAAGAGCTTGCTTGATGGCTTCGCGCCTATCGTAATACTTAAATGCCTCGACTTTTGTTCGATCTATTCCATCCCAAACTTCATCCACAACTTTGTCAGGATCTTCCCCGTAAGTTTCATCACCAGCGACGAAAGCCACGTCGGAAAGTTCAGAAACAATCTTTGCAATTCGTGGTCTTTTATTCTTCATCCTGTTCCCGCAACATCCAAAAACTACAATTACTCTCTTACCTGGTTCAGTCATTTTTCTGACTGTTTCCAGAGTTCGTTTATATGCCTCCTCTGTCATAGTAAAATCTACAAACACGTTAAAGTTCTGTCCCTCATCAATTCTCTCCATTCTCCCAGGCAAAGCAGTGAAGCTTTCAAGGGCTTCCAGGCATTCATCCAGGGGAATCCCAACCGAAATAGCGCATCCAATTGCACACATGGCATTATCTAGGTTAAATAATCCAGGGATGGGAATTGACAATTGACAATTGACAATTGACAATTGACTTGACCTGTATTTTAAAGTTGCTTGTGAGCAAGTTGGAGATGATTTTGCTTCAGTTATCCAAAGATCAGAATCTTCTGTGCCAAATGTGATTGATTTTTCCGAAGGAATTGGATCGTACATCTCAAAGCTTTCATCAGCCTGATTTAAGATCTTTGCACCTTTGCCTTTAAGCATCTCAAAGATCTTGCCTTTGTCTTTTCTGTACTGATCCATAGTTCCGTGATAGTCCAGATGCTCAGGTGATGTGTTTGTAACTGTTGCGACCTTCGGATACGTATTATGGACTCTCCCTTGAACCAGTCCGTGCGAAGAAACTTCTATAACTGCGTGTGTGCATTTTTCTTTTACCAACTTCTTAAGAAAGCTTTGCAGGGTTATAGGCTTAATCGAGGTCAGATGAGTTTCATTCTCTTTCTTATCATCTCCAATTTGCATAAAGGCTGTAGATGCTGCGCCAGTTTTAATCCCAACGAAATTCAAGATATGTGAAATCATGCCAACTGTTGTTGTTTTGCCGTCTGTTCCGGTTACCCCTATTACATTCAGCTTGCGTGCGGGGAAGCCATTAATTAGAGCAGCCAGAAAGGACTTTGAGAAATGCCAGCCGAGCCTAATGGGACTTCTATTTCCGATCTTTGATTTAAACTTTTTGACTATGCTCATAATGCATCAAGGATATCACGGGCTTCACCAATATCCACTGATATCTGTGATTTTAATTGTTCTTCGTTATCAAAATCGCATACACCTCTGAGCCGTTTAACAAGCTCGATTTCTATTTCTGTAGGAAGAGAATCCAGGGGTGTATCTATCAGGTGGACCTCAAAAGCATCAGGTTCTTTATGGAATAGGCGCGGCCCGAAGTGGATTGCAGCCTGGAATTCTTTTTCATCAATCTTCACTTTGCCGGCATATATACCTTCTTCTATTCCTTTGGGAACATCGCTTAAGTCAACGTTGATTGTGGGGAAGCCAAGCTCCTTTCCTCTCCCAGAGCCGACGGTTGTATGAGCAATAAATTTCATTGTTGAGATTTTAGTTCACGAGCACTATCTGCCAAATTTTTTGCAATATTCTGAACTTGCTCAGATATGGTTAATAGATTTGGGCTAAATTCTCTGGCTTTTGCAGCAAGATTCCAGGCGTTTCCACAATGCGAAACAGCTTCATCATATTCATTCTCGGATCCTTTTTTATGACCTTCTACAAGTTCCAGGAATGCTTCTGCGATTTTTACGGAACCTTTTGATTGATTTGTTTCATCTTTAGCAAGTGCTCCACGTGTTGCAACAAGTGCACGGTTAGCAGAATACTGGGCTTGAGTAATATTGTTGTTATCAAACATGGAGATAGTGATTATCATGTCCTGCTCGGATACTTCGATAAGCTCCTCTGTCCTCTGTCCATCTTGGTACCTCATGAACCTGTACATCATTTGTGCAGCATTGCCACGTGTTAACTGCTTCTCTGGATGCAAAAGTCCATCCGGATTAATCATAATCATCGATGATCCAATTGCATAACGCATGTACGGGTAGAACCATTCTTCTGTGTTTGCCACGTCAGTTGACAATGGAAAGTTCAAATCACCAAGATAGGTACTGGGATCGATCTTGTTGGCAAGCTCAATCATTTTCAAGAACTCTGCCGCAATGACAGTGTTAGAGCCGTTAAAATTAGTTTTGTCTGGTGGACCATCAATAACATTGTTGAATCGAGCAATCTCTACGTAAGGCATATACCAGGCGTCATCCGGTACATCTTCAAAAGAACTGTCCTCGAAAGTATCCAAAACTTCTTGCTCTGCGAGAGGGGAGATAATCATTTTTAAAGCCTCCGCTCTATTAATTTTTTCGTCAGGCCTAAATGTCCTATCATCGTATCCTTGTATAATCTGATGACTGCGCAAATATTCAACTGCTTCATAGGCGGGATGGCCTTGTGGAATATCCCAAAACGATCGTGATAATCTGGCTGAACTTGTGTTAGTCACGGAAAGAACCGTAAGTGCCAGTGTGAATCTTGCGATCATTCGTTTCATAAACGTCACGGGGAAGTATACTAGAAAACAGCCTTTGTAGGGAGCGTGGTGCTCTGTAAGGTGATATATGTAGGGATTTGGGTTATAATAGTATCGGAGGGATGGCCGAGTGGTCGAAGGCGACGGCTTGCCCCGC
>CAZYBL010000146.1:0-2856 GCA_964645805.1 uncultured Candidatus Peribacteria bacterium
CACCAAAAATCACCATTTAACGATTTTAAGGGCCTTCCTGAGGTATTTAGTCCAGGAAGAAGAAATGGACGTTTATCCGCCCGATAGGGTCACCCGCTTTAAGGAAGACCCCCGGCAGGTCAAAGTCCTCTTCACAGATGAGCTTGAGAGACTTTTAAATGCTCCTGATTTGGATACAAAGATCGGAAAACGCGACTCAGCTATCCTCCAGCTCTTCTTTTCTACAGGCCTAAGGCTTGCGGAACTCAGATCACTTAATCGCGATGATCTTAACTTTAAGACGCGTGAGATATCAGTTAGAGGTAAACGCGGCAAGATCAGAGTAGTTTTTGTATCTGACCAGGCTAAAGAGGCTCTGGAGCTCTACCTCGACTCCAGACTCGATAACATCGATCCCCTATTCATCAGAAACCACGATCAGGCACGTAACGCGATGCCACCGGGGGAAGAATTTAGATTATCCAGGATTTCTATTTATAACATTGTAAAAAAATACGCGCGTCTTGCAGGCATCATGAGCAACCCATCACCGCATACGCTCCGCCACTCATTCGCGACTGATTTACTTAGAAACGGAGCTGACCTTAGATCAGTTCAGGAGATGCTTGGGCATAAAGATTTATCTACAACACAAATTTATACACATGTCACTAATCCACAACTTAAAGAGGTGCATAAAAAATTCCACGATATGAGCTGATTAAAGGGGGTATTAGCTTCTTTTAACCTAAAACTAGATGGTTTTCTATTTAAATAAATGGTAAAATGACTGGATTTCAATAAAATAAAAATGTCTTTCCCATCTAATAATATAGTATCTTGGTTCTCCAAATTCTTTGGCAGGAGCGATTGTACTTTCGTCTCGGAGGAGGTGCTTAGGAATTTTCCAAAGTCTATAACAATAGAATTTATTCCAGAGTTTGATGATGACGACAATCCGATAATTTTTATTTGCTCACCAGACTATGATGGCTTGATAAGTGAAGCAAAATCAAAAAAAGAGGCTATTGAGAATGCTCAGGATGCGATTCTGACTTATTTTGATGTACCAAGAGAGTGTGCCGATTTAATTGAGTTTGACATTGAAGATGTTAAAAAACCAACGTTGGATATTGAAGCTAGTAGTATTAGAGTAAGAGAGTTTAGAATAAAAAAATGTACACATGCCTAGTATTCCAATTATTCATGTCAGCAAGCTTATTAGGATTTTGACGAAAGCTGGTTATACGATTGATAAAAGCAAGGGTAAAGGATCGCATGTGAAACTATATGGACATGATGGTACGAGTATTGTTATTCCTAAGACATTGGATTCTCCTGGTGTTAGAAGAACTATTACGAAATTTCTAACTAAACAAGGAACTGATATTGATAAATTATTTAAGTAGTCAATATAAAAATCTGCTATTATCCCCTGCCATGACAAACGATGCTCTTGAATTCTCCGGTACACCTACAAAAGATAATATTCTAGCTGCAGTACAAAAACGCCCCGATTTGTCTTGGCCAGTTGGATCTAGTACAAAAGAGATAATGATAGATAGAGCCATAGATAGATTCTGTGCAGCATTTTCTAGTGGAGCTTATAGGGTATTTTCTGATCCGGAAGAACTAATTCAGCAAATAGTTGAAGATGTAATCCACAGACGAAGTGGTGCAATGGCGGTTGGCACCCGGGCAAATACGAAAGCGATGGCTAAGAAATAATGATGGGTGAAGTCTCATAAATCGATAAAACATTTGATTTTCAGAAGCAGGATACTGTAGGTTCTGTTTAACGTGTACCTTTACAATTTTGCACCTTCAACTAAGAAAGGCTTGCCTCTCTGTTGGGGGTTGCGAAAGAGAGCGGTGCATGGGTCCAACCTGGGTCGTTCACGTCCTAGAGACGTGGACGGCCTTATGCTTGATTTTTATAGTGCTTAAGCAGTACGATTTGTGCACCGATCTTTACATATTTAGCCACATATTAAGTCCACCTCTTTGTGCTATTTCAGGATAATACTAAAAGGTGGACTTACGGATGCGCAAAAGACAGACGGTGAGAAACTCCGAATACTGGAAAGGAGGTGAAAATGGGATTTAAGAAGTGATTTTTTCCTGAAGTAGGTCCTTCGTGGAGTCATTAGATGACCTCTGCGAAGGGCGCAGAGCAACCTCTTTGAGGTTGAATGCCACACACTGTAGACGAGTACGAAAAGTCGACACGGGGGCATTGCCCCCACCCAAACGTAATGCGCCAGGCGGTGCACCGCGCCAGGTACCACTTCGTTGGTACCTATCTTGCCATCTCATGGCTAATGAAGCTCCATTCTTGGTCAGAAAGTCAGCTTCCTCATGAATGCAGCTACACGTAAAGCTTCGTTGCCCCTCTCCTCTCCTTAGGATGAGAGGGGCCGATCTAAAAGTGGATTCCAAACCAAATTTTTACTCTTACAAGCTAATCTGATAGATGTTTGGTCGTATAATGTTTCCACTATGGAACTCATCACCTTCGCTTACATCATCGGCACCCTCATGTTACTAGTTTCTGTTCCTTTACTTCTCTCGTCCACAAAGACCGTGGCGTTCATGAAGAAGGCAATAGAAGATGACGTAAACATTCGAACATATGGGGGGTTATATACAATAGTTGCAGTACTGGTTCTGATAGAAGGATATGAAATTGGAACAGATGCAGCAGGCCTCTTGACTCTTCTAGCTTGGATACTGCTTATCAAAGGCCTTGTAGTCTGCTGGTATCCTCAGAAAATAAAGCCAACGCAGATGAAGGTCCTTAACAACAAATCTGCACTTCCCGTTTACGCAATTGCTGGAATTGTGATTGGGGTTTTGTGTTTTTATGGGGCAGGATTG
>CAZYBL010000147.1:0-2853 GCA_964645805.1 uncultured Candidatus Peribacteria bacterium
TACCCCACTTCAACATGGGAACACGCTTTAAATCAATAAGTCTATTTGCAGCCGGTCTTATTTATGGTAATGCATCGACTGGTGCAGTTGCAACTTCACTTGGCTCAGCAATATTTGCCGATGTTAAATACGGCATGTATTACGATGATGCAATCGGAGAACTCAACTCGGTTGGCATCATCAATGGTTATGAAGACGGCAGTTTTGGACCTGATGATTATGTTACTCGCGGTCAGGTTGCAGTTCTTATGAAAAGATTGAGAGACGAGATGATGCTTTATTTAGAACCGACGGAATCAGCATCTAGAAGTAGTTCGAGGTTGGCTGCTTCTTTGACGGGAAGGGGAGAAGAAGAGACAACCGAAGAAACCGAAGCAACCGAAGAAGCCACTCAGTCCCCCGATACTTCCGCGGTTGATAACAAGCCGGGAGATGTAAGATTTACTATTGATAAATACAGCGTCAGTGAAGATGAGGGTATGGCGCGGATTAGCGTAGTTCGCACTGGCGGGAGAAGAGGTACCATATCCGTTGATTATGAGGTTTTGGATGATACGGCTAAGTCAGGAGAAGATTATGAAGTAATTTCGGGAACGCTTAGATTCTCTGATAACGAAACAAGTGCGACATTTGTTGTACGCATTCTTGACGATGATGAACAGGAGGGAGATGAGACTATCAACGTCAAACTTTCCAATCCAACCGGAGGATCCAAGCTGATTCAACCGGATGCCGCAGTGCTTACTATCAAAGACAATGAGGAGGCAGCTGAAGCGGCAAACGATAAAGCATTCTCTTTTTCTGCCCTTGCCTACAGTGTTTCTGAGGATGCTGGAGAGATAACAGTCAGTGTTGTTAGGACAGGGAATACAGACGCAGAAGCCAAAGTCGATTATTCCACCAATAACGGAACTGCCACATCTCTTAACTTCACACCGACAAGTGGGACGCTTGTATTTGAGCCAGGGACGCAAGTAAAAACATTTACAGTGGGAATTAACGATAATGATAATATCAATGGAAATTTAAATTTGAGCATGAATTTGAGTAATCCATTGGGTGCAGAATTAGGAGGGACTAGTACTGCAATGCTTACAATTATTGATGATGAAGTAACTTCGGCAGGCAAGGGTTCCCTTAAGTTTACAAAGAAGAATATGAGTGCAAGGGAAAGGGACGAAAAAGCAGTCATAGAAGTTAGTCGTGTTGGTGGAACAGAGGGAGAGGTTAGCGTTGACTATAAGACTGACGGAGGTACGGCAGTTGCAATTGCTGATTACATTGTAACCAGCGGAACCATTACGTTTGCGGAAGGTGAGTCCAAAAAAACTTTCACTGTCATTCTTATCAAGGATGATCAAAATGATTCAGGCGAAAAGATTAATCTTAAGCTCACCAATCCTACTGGCGGTGCTGTGCTAACTTCACCGAGCAGCGGGACGCTGACGATTGAGTGAACGAAATTTTTACTTATTCAATTTTATAATCCTCGAATTTTCCACCGTTTAATACATATTTGATTGCTTCTACCAGACTATCTTTTCTTGGAAATGTTCTGGTGATCGGGCTCCGGTTTTCATAATCATAGAAAGTCATGTAATATGTATTATTTTTTTCTTTGCCAAAACTAATTGCACCAAGCTTATCATCGCCTTTAACCAGCTCCCATTTTAAGAAAGGGTTTCCAGTAGTAGTATCTATAATGTCCGTATCAGGTCCCAATTCGCCTTTAAGGTAATTAAGTATTTCTTCTTTTTCTTTCATTATTTCATCTGCCTCAGGTTTTTTTGTTTGATTCGTCTGATCTTTATCTTTCTCTTTTTTGATTCTATTCATAACTTCACTAAATTTCTTGCCTTCGGATATTTCTTTAATTGCTTCGATCAAATCTTCCTCGTTTAAGAATGATATACGTTCAGTAAACAAAGTGTTTTTATCTTGCAGACGGAATTCATTGTTCATCTTATAAATGCACATATTTGGTGAAACATTTGGAATTACTATTTCCCAACCCCCAATGACCACTTGAGATTCTTTACACTCAACATTCTCAATGCTTTCAATGCTTTTGACGTAATCAGGTTTAACTCTAGTTTCTGTTGTCTCGGTTATTGTTGTTTTAGCCTCTCCTTCCTCTCTTATCTTATCAATAATCTCATTGAGCCTTGCAGAAGCTACACTCCTCTGCGAAATTCCAGCTAGGAGTATATGTATTTGCTCGTTAGTTAGTCTTACAGATTCATCTTCCCCTCCTTCACCTATTACTTTTAGCCCCTCTGTGCTGGCACTTGCTTCTGTCCATCTTTTCATTTCATCCATTGCACTTTTGTTGTACTTAATACACTTTTTTATCACCTCTTCCAGTGGCATGCCAGGTTCAACATTAGCTTTATATATCTTTGTTTTTCTAAATTCTTCTGCACATGAGTCAGCTTCCCTCAGAGCATAAATAATTTCGTCCATGTCATCCCAGGATTCTTGTTGTCTTGTTGCAATGAGCGACCCCAATTCTTCTTTTTTAATTTCCCCTAAGCCCTTGTAAGCGTCGATAATAGTATTGAAATGCGTAGTAATTGCCTGTACTAGTCCAACTTGACTTTCATTATCTGTATCAAGGTCATACACATCATTATCAATTTTAATTTTGTTGGCATTTAATAATGCTAGATCTTCCTCGTATATCTTAATTTGATCTGCTGTGTAATCAGCTATACTCATACCTAGTCCCCTTGCTTTATTAATGTTAGAATTTTTCCATTCATCACCTTGGCAGCTACGTACTATACTTTCGTAATTTAATACACTACCCAAAACGAACTGATGAATTTCTTCGGGGCTTTTTTTAGGTGTTTC
>CAZYBL010000148.1:0-2837 GCA_964645805.1 uncultured Candidatus Peribacteria bacterium
ACTCAAGCTCAGGATTCATTCAAATTATCCACCGGCTACAAAAATGATTAGATTGATTGTTAGAGAAAATGCGAAGAATAAGGCTGAAGAATTGAGAGATAAGATTCGCAGAGAAACCGATCTGCTCGCCCACGCATCTTCACAAATATTTGGTGGAGGAACGTGGCAGGTTTTGATTCGAGGCCCAATGCTCGCAACAGGGACCCGCGGGTCCCTGCTTCGGAATTTGGATCTTAAAGGCGTAACAATAGATGTCGATCCCGTTGAAACAGTGTAATATGTAACGCAATGCTTGATCCAACCACAACCATCCTCGCATTTATCGTAGGCATTTGTGGAAGCTTTGTAGGCTCACAAGTAGGAAGCAGTGGCTCAATAATTATTCCATCAATGATTTTTCTTGGGGCATCACCTCACTCAGCAATAGCAGTTCATAGATTATCAACCCTGGTTAGCAGCCTTACTGCGCTCAGGAATTATTCAAAAGCTAACAAAGTTAAATGGAAATATACTATCCCTTTTATGATTATTTTTCTCGTTGGTGGAATAATTGGAGCAAAGATAATGCTTGGCATTAATGCACAAGTTCTAAGTAAAGCAGTAGGTTTTGTAATTCTAATTCCGTTGTTTTTCCTTTTCTTTGACGACTTTGGAGTAAAACATAAAAAGACTTCCAAACTGATGCATATGACCGGTTATCCATTTCTTTTTCTTATATCTATTTGGTCAGGAATCTTCCCCCCTGGCGGACTAACCCTTACTCTTTACATATTGGTCTTCTTCTTTGGATTAACTTTAATCGAGGGCAAAGCAACAATGATCTTTCCTAAACTTCTTAGTAGAGTAGTTGTTATAGGAATATTTATTTACGAGGGAATAATGATTTGGCAATTCGCCATTCCTTTAGCCATAGGAGCAATAATCGGTTCCCATATAGGCTCCAAAACAGCAATTAAAGGCGGTGATAAGTGGGTTAGGCTGCTTTTGGCATTCGTTGTTTCTGCGCTGGCAACCAAACTAATATTCTTCTAAGATTTAAATTACAAATGAGTCGAATAGAATGTTTAACACAATTAGGCAGACTGATTAGCGAACACGAAATAAGCGATCCAACAATGAGGTCCGCCTTCAGAACCGCTGCCACTCAAATGTTTTTAAGTGGAAAAAGTTGGAGAGCAATATATCCACAATTAACAAGTGGAGAACTTCCCACTAGTAAATTAGCTGACGTATTAAATGCCATTGAAGCATTTAGAAAAGAACATCAAGATATCATAGACGAAGTACATGCTGATTAACTTTTTGAACTTAATATGTGTAATGCTATCCCTGCAGCAACCGAAACATTTAATGATTCTTTTTTGCCCTGCATTGGAATGTGAATAATATCATCACAAACTTTGAGGATCTCCTTTGGGACTCCCATAACTTCATGCCCAACGATCAGGCATATTTTTTCAGGAACCTCATAATCTCTAATATCGACTGATCCTTCCGCAATCTCCAACCCTACAATCCTATAATCCTTTTTCTTCAAAACACTAATCACATTCAATGGATCTTTATAATGCTCCCACTCCACCCACTCCTCAGCACCAATTGCAGTCTTGCTAATTTCTCTGCGAGGTGGAGTTGCTGTGTAACCTGTTAATATTAGTTTCTTAACTCCAAAAGCATCACATGTGCGGAAGAATGATCCTACGTTCCAAAGGGATCTTATGTTGTGGGCCAGGAGAATAATCTCTTTTGACATTTATACAATCTCTAAAGTACTTGCATGAGGATTCGAGAACACCTCAAGAAGCTTATTTGAACTAATATCTTGCTCAGAGATTTTCCCTAACACATAACATATCCCCGACTCTCCCCCCTTTCCCAAATATCCTGCCTCTGTGTCCGGTTCGTCCCTTCTAATTAACACAGCATCGCCTTCTAGAGGCGACGCAGTATCCTCCTCTTGCTTTTTATCCGCATTCCATTTCTTTACCTTCTCCCCTCTCTTTATATAAGCAATCTCCTTATTTGGATTGAACAGAGAAAGATGCGAAAGAACTTCGATTGGATCTTTGTCACCAACTGCAAAGTACTTAAGTTGTTTAAGCGTAAGATTTGGAACCACTCTTCTTGCAGCTTGTTCTACAGTTCGCTCTTCGTTATTAACAATGATTGTGTCGATGAAGATTTCGACGTTTTTTGAATCTCGTTTTCTTATTTTAAATTTGCCCTCCGCACGTCGAAGACGTGCTCTGGGTTTTTTTGGTTGATCATTCTCAATCCATCGTCTAACTGATTCAAAATACTTCCCACCTTCCGGTGACCTCTCAGGATGTGGCATGAGGGCGGCGACGTTGCCTTCCGGATTGCAAATGCCGGCTGCTCCAAACATAGATCCATTAGGACATACCGGAGGTTGATCCGATACATTTCCATCATTGTCACAATAACCAAACGCAAGTTGATTATTTTTCTTTAGCTCTTTAATTACATCCTTATCTTTTGTTGTAAACCTTCCTTCTCCATGCGCAACAGGAACACTCATAACTCCATCCCAATCTGATGCTGCGCAGCGATCCTTCTTGCACGTTGGAGTTATCCAAACCCATTTATTCAAAAATCCCGCAGCCTGATTATCAACAACATTTCTAGCCAGACACATTTGTAAACCATTTCCAAGAGGAATCATTCCACTCTCGACCAAAACCTGAGCTCCGTTACATACTCCTATCACAACCTTACCAGACTCCGCTTCCTCTGCAATTAACTGCATAACAGGATCCCGAGCAGAGACCATTCCAGCTCTCCCACGATCTTCGTAGCTAAAGCCACCAACTAAGAAG
>CAZYBL010000149.1:0-2825 GCA_964645805.1 uncultured Candidatus Peribacteria bacterium
GAAGAAATAGCACTAGTATTAACCTCCACAATTGTTCTGCATTTTCCTTCAACTGTAGTCCTATGCTTTCGCGCCAAACCGGAACGCTCTAAGTCGGCAACAACTAGAGACACATGACTTTGTTTTGTTTTTTTATTTGTCATTCTAGTAATCTCACCTATACATAACGGTCCATTTTCTATCAAAAGTTCAATAACATTACGGCGTCTTTTTATTGCTAATGTTCTTAATAGATCTCTATCAAATATCTTAGTTTCAGATACTCTATCTGTTACATCAGTTACCGGTGTATTTATAAGCAAATGCCCAAGCATACTGATCGAATTGTACTACTTGACAATACTTAATACTAACTTTTTACTATTATATTTTGTGCGATCTAATTCATGTAAATCCTCCTTTTCAATCATTCACTATCTAACAAATTTAAGCATCCGAGCAGTGCTTGATGATAATTTTCTTGATAAAATGTATTGATCCTTATCGACAATTAGCACTCGAAGTGCTAGACTGCTAGCTGACTAGCGACCAGTGACCAGTGACCCTCAAAACTTACCACCGCCAACAAACCACTTCCGCTTCATACCATGCATCCTTTCGATCGCTTCACCCCCAACGCAAAACTTGCACTTCAGATTGCAGAGCAGGAAGCAAAGAATCTTAAAAGTACCTACATTGGAACTGAGCACTTACTACTTGGACTTCTAAGTATTCCAAAATCACTAGGATTCTCCTTATTTACAGGCGCGGGAGTCACGCAAGAGAACGTTAGGATTTTACTTAAAGCCCTTAAGACTAAAGACATCGAGGGTAAGCAAATTAAGCACGGGCTTTCCCATTATCTTCATAATGTAATTGAACAGAGTGTGATTACTGCTCATAAGTTCCGACACGCAAATGTTGGAACAGAGCACTTGCTTCACTCATTGGTTTCGACTGGAAAGAATGCGGCGACTGCGATTTTGGAAGAGATGCAGGTAGATCCGGAGGATCTTAAATCTCATGTTGAAGAAATGTTTGGGCAAATCAGTCAGTTCAAACAGCAAAATAAAAATATGGAGCAATCTTTGGAAGCTTTTTTCCAGGGCTTGCAGGGAGCAATAGTTGGAATGCAAGGTTCGGGACCTGGCGCAGCACTGATGGGAGGAGAAGATATGGTAAAGAGGCAAAAGGGTGATGGAAAAAGCAAGACTCCAGTCCTTGATTACTTTACAGATGACCTGATTGCCAAAGCAAAAGAAGGAAAAATAGATCCAGTTATCGGACGGGAAACAGAAATTGAACGAATGATTCATATCTTGAATAGAAAGACAAAGAATAATCCTGTGTTGATTGGAGAACCCGGCGTTGGTAAGACTGCAGTCGTAGAAGGCCTTGCGCAACGCATAGCTGAAGATAACGTTCCAACTCCACTTAGAGGTAAAAGGCTTCTGGTTCTTAACATGGGATCATTAATCGCTGGCACTAAGTACCGCGGTGAGTTTGAGCAGAGGTTTGATGATCTGATCAAGGAAGCTCTGCAAAGTGATAATGAAATTCTTCTTTTCATTGATGAGATCCACACCGTAGTTGGAGCTGGATCTGCTGAAGGTTCTCTTGATGCAGCAAATATTCTTAAACCTGCCCTAAGCCGTGGAGCTTTGCAAATTATTGGAGCAACTACAACTGATGAATTTAGAACAGTTGAAAAAGATCGTGCACTTGAGCGTCGACTTCAGTCCATGATGATTGAGGAACCAAGCGTGGAAGATTCAGTTACAATCCTCCAGGGGCTAAAAGACAGTTACGAAGAATTTCATAATCTGACAATCACAGATGAGGCAATCAATGCTTCCGTTAATCTAT
Source organism: uncultured Candidatus Peribacteria bacterium (assembly GCA_964645805.1). GTDB lineage: Bacteria > Patescibacteriota > Gracilibacteria > Peribacterales > Peribacteraceae > UBA2144. The sequence goes on from CAZYBL010000149.1 coordinate 1,846, forward strand.
CTAAACGATACATCTCAGAAAGATTCCTGCCGGATAAAGCCATAGACGTGCTTGATGAAGCTGCTGCAAAAAAGAGTCTTCAGGGAGCCGAACCACCTTCTGAACTTAAAAAAATGGAAGAAGAACTGGAAAAATTGATCCTAAAGCAACAAGACGCAGTTCGTGAACAAAAATATCACATTGCTCTTAAACTTAAACAGGAGCAGCAGGCACTTCAGGAGAAAATTGATACTGTTAAGGCACAGGCTGATGGCGATAGACGTACTCCAATCCATATTGACGAAGATGATATCGCCGAAGTTATAGGAAGAATGACCGGAATTCCTGTTACTAGGCTTATGAGGTCTGAAAAGAAGAAACTTACCAATCTGGAGGTAGTGATGAGAAAGAGAGTTGTCGGTCAAGACGAAGCAATCAAGAAAGTCGCACGCGCAATCAGGCGAAGCCGTGTTGGAATTTCTGATCGCAAGCGTCCGATTGGCTCTTTCCTATTCCTTGGACCCACAGGTGTAGGTAAAACTGAACTTGTTAGGACAATTGCAGAGGAGATCTACGGAAAAGAAGACGCTCTGATCAAAATAGATATGTCTGAATTCATGGAACGCCACAACGTTTCGCGTCTTACTGGTACAACTGCTGGGTATGTCGGGTATGAAGAAGGTGGACAACTGACCGAAGCAGTGCGCAGAAAACCTTATTCAGTCGTATTGTTCGATGAGGTCGAGAAAGCTCACCCGGAATTCTTCAATATCCTCCTCCAAATTATGGAAGACGGGACTTTGACAGATGGACAGGGTAAAAAAGTCGACTTCACAAACACGATAATCATAATGACCAGCAATATTGGAGCAGAAAAATTAACTAAGCAGGCTGCAAAGATTGGATTCCAGCTTGAGAGTGAGACTAAGCAGGAGGAACTAGATTACGAAGAAAAGTGTGAGGAGGTTATGACAGAACTTAAGGACAAACTTCGACCCGAA